>JAICIT010000228.1 GCA_025960445.1 Bradyrhizobium sp.
AGCCAGGCCGGGCGCAACCCGTCATGGTGGGGCAACACAAAGCGGAGCGGACGAATGATGTGAGGCGCGATCTGCCAAAGGATCTCGCGCTCGATCAGGGCCTCGCGGACCAGACGAAACTCATAATACTCCAGGTACCGCAGCCCACCGTGCACGAGCTTGGTCGACCAGGACGATGTCCCGCTGGCCAGGTCGTTCATTTCGCAGAGGAAAACCGAATTGCCCCGGCCGGCCGCATCACGCGCGATGCCGCACCCGTTGACGCCGCCACCGATGATCGCGAGGTCAAAAATTCGGTCCAAAGACGCGCCCCCGGCGTTCGCACCGTTCATTTTGGAGATTTTACTTTCGGTTTGGAGTAAAACACAACCAATTCCGAAAGCAATCGAAAATGCGCGAACTGGCCCGGCGCGAGGGGGCGCGCGTGTCATTGAATTTTGCCGGCTCGGATCAGGCGCGCCGGACCACGCTGGGCGGCGGGGCTTCGGCGCCCGGCTCGTCGAGATCGGATGGCGATCTTGGCATGGCCTCGATCACCTCGATGCCGCGGCTATGACAAATGTTGGCCAGCCCCGCCGGCAGCGCCGTGTCCGTGACAAAGGTCTGGATCTGGCTGAGATGGGCGATGCGCACCGGCGCGCTGCGCCGAAGTTTCGTGCTGTCTGCTACCAGCATGACGCTTCGCGCATTCGCGATAATGGCCTGCGCGGCCTGCACCTCGCGATAATCGAAATCCAGCAGCGCACCCTCCTCGTCGATGGCGGAGGCGCCGATGATGGCGTAGTCGACCTTGAACTGACCTATCAGGCTGATGGCGGTCGAGCCGATCACCGCGCCGTCGGCGCGGCGAACGGCGCCACCGGCGACAATCACTTCGATGCGCGGATGTCGATACAGCAGCATCGCCACGTTGAGGTTGTTGGTGATGACGAGCAGATCCTCGTGCGACCTCAGCGCGCTGGCGACCTCTTCCGTGGTCGTGCCGATGTTGATGAAAAGCGAGCAGCCGTTTGGAATCAACTCGGCCGCGGCCGCGCCGATCGCTTTCTTCTCCTCGGCGGCGACGAAGCGTCGCGCTTCGTAGGCCAGGTTCTCTACCCCAGAGGCGATGATCGCGCCGCCATGGATTCGCGTCAGTGACCGATGGTCGCAGAGATCGTTGAGATCCTTGCGAATGGTCTGGGCCGAGACTTCGAAACGCCTTGCGAGATCCTCCACCATCACACGTCCAAAAGTGCGGGCGATGTTCAGGATTTCATTTTGGCGGTTGGTTAGTCCAGCCACGGCGGCACCTCCGGCAATCCAAAGATGGATGGTGCGGCGGTTCCGGCGCGCGGTCAACGCGGCAGACCGGCCTGAAGGCTGCCTGCGGGAGGGAAAATACCGCTTTGCTCAGTGAAATCGTGCTGCCAAGCACGTTTATTGGTTTAAAAGCTGCCCGTAAGCCTAGCAAGGCGCAGAACGTTTCAGCTAACCTGTCCATCGGGGATCAATCAATTGAGCATGACCATGCGCCTGTGCCGGCAGCTTCTCGCCGTTGCCATCATCTTCTTTCCCGTCCTGGCGCACGGTGGCGACATCCCTCGGCCGGTCCCGGTGGCAAACGACTCCAAGGGACCGGAGCCGGACATTGATATGTTCGCCCTGATGTCAGGAACCTGCACTACCGTTGAAATCGCCGGGCGCTACTTCGCATGCAGGTCGGTGGCATACTTCCACAGCAAACAAGGTCGCGCCAGCTTCACGATTGTTCTCGACGACCCTTCTGACGAGAGTCACGTCATATCCTTCTCGGGTGAAAATGGCCGCAAAGGACAAGGCGATCTGTACGAATTGCCAATCGACCGAATGTTGCTCAACTCAAAACACAGGCCCAAGGTCGACGGGCTGCCGGTACCGAGCGTCGAACTCTCCGCCGGAACCTGCAAACAAGTTGGAAATCTCGCGGTGCGCCAGATTTCCAGTATTTCCTGCATGGCGATGGATAAAAGCGGCAAGAGGTACCAACTGCAATTCCAGTCCGACGGCCTGCCGATCACGGTGCGTCGAGTCCGGCCGTCGATGCCGACGATCCTGCAGCACCCGTTCAAATAATGCTTCCAAAGTGCCTGATTGTTTTCGCGTTCCGCCAGGAAATGGAGCCGCGGGAGCACGCGCTACGCGGCCTCTTTCAGTGAACTGTCGGTCAGACGCGTCGCCGCGCGTTCCGCCTCCCGGGCGTTGCGAAAAAGCCGGCCTTCCAGCCGATTGAAGCGCGGGTCGGCTGCGAAGAAGCGATACCCGTCCGGAGTTCGCACGACGATGCCCGCTGCCTGCGAGCTGACTTCAATAATGTAACGGTCCGACATCTCCTGTGAGCCCTTCATTCCTCAGCGGCCCCTACAACAAAGCAAACAGCAAAAGGTTCCGGTTGCAAAAACTACGCCAAAGCGTTTGATTCGCCAGCGCTAACAGCCGCGAACGACGGTCGTTGCGCCACGTGAGCCAACGCGTGATTGCGCGCGGGGCAGCAAGCGGGAGCCGACAACCGGATTTTCGGATATGATCGCGCAGGCCGCCATCGGAGGATCACCATGTCCAGACGCCTGTCGATCATCGCCAGCATTCTTTTCTTTTCGATCGGCGCTTCGGAAGCGCAAACCCCATCACCCGACGGGATGAGCGCGGCGCGGGCGCTCGTGACCACCATGAAATTGTCCGAGCAGTACAAGGCGCTTTTGCCGGCGATCCTGCTGGGCCTAAGGCCGGCCGTAGTGCAGGACAGGCCGGAGATCGAGCGCGACTATGACGCAATGATGCCAATGCTGACCGATGCGTTCGCTCCGTATTATTCCGCCATGGTCGATGGCATCGTTACGATCTATGCGAATAACTTCACGGCCGGTGAACTGCGCGAAATTGAAGCCTTCTATCGCCAGCCGGTGGGCCAGAAGCTGCTGGAAAAGTCTTCAATGGTCGCGCAGCAGAGCCTCCAGATCGGCCAGGAAGTCGGTCGTAAGGCGGCAGACGATCTAAAGGGACGCCTCACCGAAGCGCTGCGCCAGAAAGGCCATAAACTCTAGCTGAGCGGCCGGTTGGATTCTTCAAAAAACAAGATCAACCGTTGCCGGACTCCATGGCTTTGACGGTCTTGAATTCGGCCGCATCCACGAACAGGTTGGGGACCTTGGCAGCCCGATCGAGAAGCCACGCGGCCGCTACCATGATCAGAATGCCTCCGGCGCTGACAACGAGTTGCTCCCAAACGCCTCGGGTGTATTGCATCAGTATCCAGTGCGCGCCAAACGACAAGAATACGCTCAGGCAGAAAATCGGAAGCGAGTGCTGTCCGCACAAAATCAGCGGGCGCAACCATTTGGACGTGAGGCCGGCCCACTTGCGCGGGAAATACCGTGTGACCAGGACGGCCAGCGCGAAGAAGTGAGTCAGCCGCAGCATATCCAGATCGGTTTTATCGATCGGATATATCGCCTTGATCATCCATTTTGGCACCAATGCTTCCAAAAAGGCGATGTGCCACGTCATCACGATCAGCAGCGCAAACAGAATCCACGCAATCGAAAGCACCAGCGCCACGCGAGACCTGATCAGGAACTCGAGTTTGGCGACGCCTCCGACGCCACACCATGCCGCGAACACGAAGAGCAATTGCCAGGCAAAGGGATTGAAGTACCAGGTCGTGCCCGGTGGATACGACGCGAGATTCCAGTCGAACCAGCGCGCCGCAACGTAAAGGATGGCTGAGGCAAGCAGGGTCCAGTTGGGCCTTCGCACCAGACACCACAGGATCAGCGGCGAAGCGGCAATCAGCGTTATATAGAGGGGCAGCACGTCGAGATTGACTGGCTTGTAGCGCAGTGTAAGCGCCTGCCCGATCAGCACGTCCGGATGCTGGAGAAAATTGAAGACGTTGAATTCATTTTCATACATCGGGTTGTCGAATTTTCTGGCCGTGCGCGCGATCTGTGCCGTGAAAAGCAGAAACAGCATGATATGGGCGACGTACATTTCCGCGGCGCGCTTCAACAGCCGCTTGGTGGCAGCAAGAAAACGGCCGCCGCGCACGATCGGCCCGTAGATGAACCCGGCGAGATAACCAGAGATGAACACGAAGAACTCGGCGGCGTCGCTGAAGCCGTAATTGCGCAGCGTGAGCCAGGCGACCACATCGTGTGGAATGTGATCGAGGAAGATCATCCACAATCCGATGCCACGGAACAGATCGAGCCGAAGGTCACGTTCCACGCTTCGCAAGAGGTCTTGCGGATCATTGTTGCCCATCATGCCCACCACTTTTGCTTTTGGGTACGCCAAACCTGCGAAGGCGATCTCGTAACACCGGTTCAGCCTATTGCCTGACAATAGCGCTGGCTGAGAGCTGCAATGGCGACTTGCCAACAACCCGCTTTGAAAAAATCCGTACGCTCGATTCACCCGGACTTATTGAGACCTGTCCAAATTCCCTCGTCAATGTCCGCGACATCGCAAAGCCATCATTTTCCCGGACCGCAATCCCTCCGGGCCATCAAGTCGAGATCGGAGGTTCCCCCGGCTGGATCACCTGCGGTCGTCCGTTATCGTCGATCGACACATAGGTAAAATTGCCATCCGTCACCAGGATCGAATGCATCTCGTTGCGGCGCATCACCCAGGCTTCCACGCGGACGGTGACGGAGGTTTTGCCGATCCGGACGAGATTGACATGAACGGAGACGACGTCGCCGACAAATACCGGCTTGCGAAAGTTCATCGCCTCGATGGCAACGGTCACGGTACGCGATTTTGCGACCTTGGATGCGAAGATTCCGCCCCCGATATCCATCTGGCTGAGCAGCCAACCGCCGAAGATGTCGCCGTTCTGGTTGGTATCGGCAGGCATAGCCAGCGTGCGGATTGAAAGATCACCACAGGGCTCGATCTCATAATTCGGAGGGGCATGGACGGCTGGCGTTTCATCCATCTCAATTGTCCGATCGATCTGAATCGCAAGAAATCATTTGAAACTTTCCCAACCAGCATCCGGCGCAAATCGGCCCCCGAACTTCTGCTCCAGCCCGCGCAAGGCCGACGCCACGTTTTCCGGCCCACGGCTTCGAGCATAATTGAGGGGACCGCCGCGGAACGGCGCATACCCCGTCCCGAAAATCATGGCGCCATCGACGAGATCAGAGTCCTCGACAATGCCTTCGCGCAGACACGCGACGCATACGTTGGACATTGGCAGCATCAGGCGATCGATCAATTCGGGCGGTGGCTGCGCGGCTTCCATCGAGGTTGGTTTCTTTTCGGCCTTGCCATCCTTCCAGGCATAGAAGCCTTTGCCGGTTTTGCGGCCGAGTTCGCCCCGGGCGACCTTGTCG
>JAICIT010000229.1 GCA_025960445.1 Bradyrhizobium sp.
TAGGCGAAAAATCCCAGCGGACGCGAAGCGGTGATCGATGGATCCTTCTGGCGCAATGATCCCGCAGCCGAGTTGCGCGGGTTGGCGAAAATGGTGTCGCCGGCGGCCTTTTGGCGCTCGTTGAGCGCGAGAAAAGCCTGTTTGGTCATGTAGACTTCGCCGCGCACCTCGCAGACATCAGGTACGTTGCGCCCCTTGAGCTTTTTCGGCACGTCCTCGAGGGTGCGGATGTTGGCGGTGACGTCTTCGCCCTCGGCGCCATCGCCACGCGTGGCTGCGGTGACGAGTTCGCCTCGCTCATATCGCAGCGACATCGAGAGCCCGTCGATCTTCGGCTCGGCGCTGAAATCGATCGGTTCGCTTTCAGCCAGCTTGAGGAAGCGGCGGATACGGCCGACGAAATCCAGCACATCCTGCTCGGCAAAAGCGTTGTCGAGCGACAACATCGGCACTGCATGCCGGACTTTCTTGAATTTCCCCGACGGTGCCGCACCGATTTTCTGGGACGGCGATTCGCTGCTCACCAATTCCGGAAACCGGGCTTCGATCGCGTTCAATCGCTTGCGAAGCGCGTCGTATTCGGCATCGGTAATTTTCGGCGCATCGTCCTGATAGTAAGCCTTGTCATGGCGTTCGATCTCGAGCGTCAGGCGCTTGTGCTCGATCCTGGCTTGCGCCTTGGTGAGGGCGTCGATAGCGACAGGCGGTTGCTTTGACTTGACGGCCATCATTGCCATGCCGTGTTTACGCCGTCGCCGCGCGCAGCAGGCGTTCGGCGGCGGCGCGGGCTTCGGCGGTTATCTCCGCGCCGGCCAGCATGCGGGCGATTTCTTCACGGCGATGATCGGCTGCAAGCGCATTGACGCGGGTCGCGACGCGCTTGCCCTTGTCGAGCGCGTCTTTGGAAATCAACAAATGCTGATTGGCGCGCGCGGCCACCTGCGGCGCATGCGTCACCGCCATCACCTGCACCTTGCCCGCGAGCCGCGCCAGACGACCGCCGATTGCGTCGGCGACAGCGCCACCCACTCCGGTATCGATTTCGTCAAACACCAGCGTGGGGGCCGAACCGCGATCCGACAACACGACCTTGAGCGCCAGCAGAAATCGCGAAAGCTCGCCGCCGGAAGCCACTTTCATCAACGGTCCGGGTTTGGTGCCTGGATTGGTCTGGACCCAGAATTCGACGCGATCGAAGCCTTGCGGTCCCGGCGAGTTCGGATCGGAGTCGATCTGGGTCATGAACCTGGCGCGTTCCAGCTTCAGCGGCGCCAGCTCGGAGTTGACGGCTTTGTCGAGCTTCTCGGCAGACTTGGCACGCGCATTGGAAAGTTTGCTTGCGGCAGTGCCGTAGCGAGCATCGGCTTCCGCCGCTGCAGCCTCCAGCTTCTTCAACTGGTCGGCGCCCGCGTCGATCAATGCGACGTCGGCAGCATATTTCGCCGCCAAGGCCGCCAGCCCGTCGACCGGCGTCGAATATTTGCGCGATGCCGCGCGCAATCCGAACAGGCGCTCTTCGATCCGTTCCAGTTCGGCGGGATCGAAATCGGCCGCGATCAGCGCCGCGTTCAGGTGTTGCTCCGCTTCCTCGAGCGCGTTGATGGCGACATCGATCGCTTTGACCGCGGGTTCGACCAGCGCCGGCGAATTTCCGGCGCGCCGTTCCAATCGCCGCACCGCCGCCGAAAGCGCCGGAACCGGCGAATGAGTGCCACTGATCGCGTCCTGCGCCTCGCGCAGATCGGTCGCGATCTTCTCGCCCTGCATCATCGTGGCGCGGCGTTCAGCCAGCAAGGTCTCCTCGCCGTCCTTTGGCTTCAGTTTTTTCAATTCGTCCGAAGCATGGCGCAGATAATCCGCCTCGCGGGCGGCGCGTTCCATTCCAGCGCGATGCAACTCCAGGGCTGCGTATGCAGCACGTCTGGCGTCCCACAGCGACTCCACCGCGCTTACGTCTTTCTCCAGGCCGGCGAATGCATCCAGCAGCCGGCGGTGCGTGGAAGCATCGACCAGCGCCCGCTCGTCATGCTGGCCGTGAATTTCCACCAGCGCTGAGCCGACCGCCTTCAATGTTTGCACGCTGATGGACTGATCATTGATAAAGGCGCGAGTCCGGCCGTCCGCGAATTGCACCCGCCGCAGGATCATCTCGCCGACATCCTCGAGCCCGTTATCGGCAAGCAGGTTCGAGGCCGGGTGTCCCTTGGGTACATCGAACACCGCGGTGACCTGGCCCTGCTCGACGCCATGTCGCACGAGGCCCGCATCCCCGCGTCCGCCGAGAGCCAGCGCGAACGCATCGAGCAGGATGGATTTGCCCGCGCCGGTTTCGCCGGTCAGCACCGCGAGGCCGCGGGAAAATTCGATATCGAGCCGTTCGATCAGGACGATGTCGCGGATCGACAGACGCGCCAGCATGCGAAATGAATTCCTAGCCGAGACCCAGTTTCTTGAAGGCTTTGGAGATATAGGAGCCCTGATTCTCGCTCGGCTCGAGACCGCCGGACTTTACAAGATTGTAAGCATCCTTGTACCAGCGGCTATCAGGAAAGTTGTGCCCAAGTACCGCGGCCGCGGTTTGCGCCTCGCCGACGATGCCGATCGCCATATAGGCCTCCGTCAGCCGGGCCAACGCTTCCTCGACGTGGCGTGTCGTCTGGTACTGCGTGACCACGGTCTTGAAACGATTGATTGCTGCGGTGTAGTCGCGCTTGTCCATGTAGTAGCGCCCGACGTTCATTTCGCGCCCGGCAAGCTGGTCGCGGGCGCCTTCCAGCTTGGCCTTGGCGCTGACGGCGTATTCCGAGGTCGGATATTTCCGGATCACCTCTTCCAGCGCGGCGATCGCCTTCTCGGTCCGGCCTTGGTCGCGGGTGATGTCCGGGATCTGATCGTAATGCGAGGCTGCGATCAGATACTGCGCATAAGCGGCATCGGCGCTTCCCGGATGCAAGGTGACATAACGCGTCGCGGCGCCGATACAACTGTCGTAGTCGCCGGCGTTATAGAAGGCGTAGGCTGACATCAGCAGCGACTTGCGGGCCCATTCGGAATAAGGATGCTGGCGGTCGACCTCCTCGAATTTCTTCGATGCCGCCTTCGGATCCTTGCTCTGGTTCATCAGGTACAAGCCCTCGTTGTAGAGCTTGTCCGCGGGCTCCTCCACGAAGGTGTCGTCCTTGGCCATGAACTTGTCCCACAGCGCGCCAGTGCCGCATCCGCCCAAGGAGACAGCGGTCAAAATCAGGCCGGCAGCCAAACGCAATTGCCGCCTCAATCGGGCGTTCGCCCCTGTGCGCAGTTCGAGCGTCATATGCTGTGTTGCCATAGAACCAGAACCTGACGCGTGTGATGCGGTACCCGCCGCGCCTTCAGGCGCCCTGATGGACGAATGATTGCCGTGCCCTCGGCGCCAGCAAGCGGGGCTGTTTAGCCGAAAAATGCCCCTCAACCAACCGGGTACGCAGGTAATTCGCCCGGATTAAGGCGGCGCGGACGATGATTAACTCAGAAGATTTCGAAGCCGAAACTCAGGAGATTTCGAAGCCGAAACTCAGGACATTTCGGGTCCGTAAACCGGGGCGACCAGCCCGGCCACCATGCCGCTGCCGGCGTCGGCGTGAACGCGCGAGCGACGGGCCGTTTCGGCCTCAACCACGCGCCATGCGGTGCGGTCCGCCATCAACGCCGTGAGGACTGCGTGATTAAGCTTGTGGCCGCCGCGCACCGAACGGTAGGCGCCGAGCAGAGGAAGGCCGGCGAGAGCAAGGTCGCCGATGACGTCGAGTACCTTGTGGCGCGCGCATTCATCGCTGTAGCGCAGCCCCTCTGTATTGAGCAGGCGCTCCTCGTCGAACACCACTGAATTCTCAAACGACGCACCAAGTGCGAAACCGGCGCTCCAGAGCCGTGCCACATCGTTCATGCAACCGAAGGTACGAGCGCGGCTGATCTCGCGGCGGAACCTTTCCGGGCTGAGGTCGAGCGTATAGCTCTGCTGCCCGATCACGGGATTTGCAAAATCGATTTCGACCTCGGCGCGGAAACCGCCCGCGTATGGCCGCAACTCGCCAAACGAGTTCCCCATCGTAACCTGTACCGGCTTCACCACCTGAAGGAAGCGGCGTACGCCGGACTGGTTCAGAATACCGGCCTGATCGATTGCGGCGACGAAAGCAGCAGCGCTTCCGTCCATGATCGGAACTTCGGGGCCATCAATTTCGATCGTGGCGTTGTCGATGCCCATGCCGCGCAACGCGGCGAGCACGTGTTCGGCGGTGGAGACAAGTGGACCTTCGCGATCGCCCAGAACGGTTGCGAATTCGGTCGCGATGACCGACTCCACGCAGGCCTGAACCTCGCGGTCGCCCCCGTCGGGACCGCTGCGGACAAAAATAAAACCCGCATCCACCGGTGCGGGTCCTAAGGTCAAATTGACTGGCAGACCGGAATGGACTCCGACGCCTGTCACCGTAGCTTGCGACCGAAGCGTTGCTTGCCGGCTGAATTTCATCGAGACCCGCCCACTACCGACTTACCTAGAAATTAGAATCAGCCCCGTAGCGCACTGATTCGTCTCTAAGTTTCCCCAAGTCACCGCAGACAATAACACTGACCCCTAGAGCGCCAACTCACGCTTTTTTACCAATTGTTACCCTGACTCTGCCGTATTCGCGCCAACCCTTCATCAAATTGCGCCACGCTTGCGAGCAACTTCGAAACTTTAATGCCGGCACTAAGTACAAAATTAACGATTTAGATTCAGTTGCTTGATCGAAAATCCGGATGCAACCATCTACCGAAAAACGAAGGCCCCGACTGTCGCAGCCGGGGCCTTCTTCGTCCTCAGATTTGTAACAATCTCATGTCGCCTGCCGCCGCAGAAAAGCGGGGATATCCAGATGGTCGTCTCCATGTGGCGGGGCGGCAACACTCGTCGGCCGGCCATGAACGTCGAGACCCTGCGGAGTGGGTCGGCGAGCATATTCTGAGACCGGCTCGTTACCGGTCATCTGCTGGGCAATCGAGCGCTGCGGCTTCCGCTCAGGTAATGGCGGCATCGGCGTCATGCCCGGACCGGTGGAGCGCGCTGCGATCGGAGGCTCGGTCTCTTCGTCCCGACGGCCGAGGCCGACATTGGCCAGGCGCTGCAGCAGCGACATCCGGGTCTTTTGCGGGTGCTCGTCTTCGGTTTCGCCACGGGCCTGCCTGATCTCGTTCTGGGCCGTCATCGGCAGATCTTCAAAATTCGGCATCCTCGGCGCGCGAGCGGGCGCACGTTCCGGGGCTGGCGGAATGAACGTTTCGGGCGGCGCCGGCTCGTGATGCTCGGGCCGCGTGACGGCGTGGTCCGGGA
>JAICIT010000230.1 GCA_025960445.1 Bradyrhizobium sp.
GCGCTCGTCGTGCTGGCGATCGCGCAGATGGGCGTGCATCTGGTTTTCTTCCTGCACATCACCACAGGTCCCGACAACACCAACAACGTGCTGGCGCTCGCCTTCGGCGTCTTGATCGTGCTGCTCGTGATCGGAGGTTCGCTCTGGATCATGTCGCATCTGAATCAGAACATGATGCCAATGGATCAGATCATGCAGATGCAGCGCTGACCGGGAAAGATTTGGCTGCACTCGAAGCGACTGCGACGATGATCTCGCATCGCTCGAAAATTAAAGCTTCCTTCAGCTTTGATTAAGGTCTCGTTATCCATCGAAAATAGTTGTTCCGCCAACAGGTTGGGAAGCCGATCGGTGTGGCCGCACGGTGACAGCAATTTACTCAAAAGCTGGCTAAGTGCGCGCCATGGATGAGTTGGCACACGGCTATTCTCAAACGACTGGTGGAGAACAAGAGCAATGAAAAAGTTTCTACTCGGCACTGTCGCCGTTATTGCTGTCGGCATGACGGTGCCCGCACTCGCAGCCGACCTTGGAGCGCGAGGCTACACCAACAAGGCTCCGCCTTACGTCGCGCAGGCCTACAACTACTGGACCGGCTTCTATATTGGCGGTCATCTCGGCGGCGCTTTCTCCAGCGACAACAATTTCAATGGACTTGTCAGTGGCAGCAACAATGACGGCAGGTTTCTCGGAGGCGTGCAGGTCGGCGCGGATTACCAATTCGCCCAGAACTGGGTGGTCGGTATCGAAGGCCAGTATAGCTGGCTCGGCAACAACAACAGCGTGATCTTCCCGGGCGGCTTTATCTACACCAACAACCAGCGAGCCATTGGCTCGGTGACCGGCCGCGTTGGCTTCGCCTGGGGTCCGGCTCTGCTGTACGCCAAGGGCGGCTATGCCTTCTCCGACAATAGCGAAAGCCTGAGCCTTCTCGGCACACCTGTCGCGTTCACGCTGGATAGCGGTCACCGTGACGGCTACACCGTCGGCGCCGGCCTCGAATACATGTTCGCGCCGAACTGGTCCGCCAAGATCGAGTATCAGTATTATAACTTCGGCGACACCCGGTTCGTTACGCCGACTGCTCTGGCTCCGCTCGGCAGCTTCACCAACGACGACCACACCGTGAAGGTCGGTCTGAACTATCGCATCAACTGGGGCAACCTCGCGCCTGCGCGATATTGATCCGCGACTGATCGAAATTCCGAAAAAGGCCGGTTCACGCCGGCCTTTTTTGATTCGGTGCGCCAAGCGTCATTTCGCCATACGCCAGCGGCGGAAAACGCTTCTACTATCCTTGGACTCGGGTGATCGCGCGTGCGGGAAGGCCATGCATCCGCCGCGGTGGAGTGCGCGCGCCGTGCATGATTTGATTGGGACCCCTGCCTTGTGTTTTAGCAGAACGGCAACGGTTTTTCGGCTGGCGCCCAGTCGTTAGTGCGGCTAAGCCGATAGAGCGTGATCGGCATGTTGTCCAGTTTTGGGTCCGATCGCATCGAGCGTGAACATTGCGGCCTTAATCATGCATTCGAAAACAGACACGGTGGTGCAGTCTTCGGCCGAGGCGCTGCGGTACCCGTGGGAAAATCATCCCGGCCCGGACCAGGTCGTCGAGGTGAGGCCCGGAATATTGTGGGTCCGGCTTAAGCTGCCGTTTCGCCTGAACCATGTGAACATCTATCTGCTGGCCGACGGCGATGGCTGGGCGATGATCGATTCCGGTTTCGGCAACGAAGAGTCGATCGCCGCCTGGACGGCGCTGTTCGAGGGTCCACTGTCGCACGTGAAGATCACGCGACTGATCGTGACTCATTCGCACCCCGACCATGTCGGTCTCGCCGGCTGGATCGTCGAGCGATTCAACTGTCACCTCTACATGTCGCAGGTGGAATATCTGCAGTCGGTCTATCACCAGAATCGCGGCACCGAGGAGCGCCGCAACGCCCAGCGGCTGTTTTTCCGTCGTCACGGCATGGACGAGAACCTGACCGATAAATTGCTGGGGCGCGGCCAGGATTACCTCAAGCGAGTTTCGATCCTGCCGCCGTCCTATCGCCGCATCTCGCACGGCGACGAAATCTCGATCGGGCCGCGGCGATTCAAAGTGATCACCGGTGGCGGTCACGCGCTGGACCAGGTCATGCTTTATTGCGCGGCCGACAAACTGTTCCTGTCTGCCGATCAGGTGCTCAGCAAGATCTCGCCGAATGTCAGCGTCTGGGCGGTAGAACCCGATCAGAACTCGCTCGGCGAATATCTGGCCTCACTGGCGAGCCTGACCACCACGCTCCCGTATGACGTCATCGTGCTGCCCGGCCACGGCGTACCCTTCTACGGCCTGAAGACGCGGATCAAGCAATTGGCCGATCACCACGAGGATCGCTGCCGTCTCATCGCCGAGGCGTGCCGGGAAACAGCAAAAACCTCCAAGGAGCTGGTGCCTGTCGTATTCCACAAGCACGTTCTCGACGTGCATCAGATGGGCTTCGCCGCCGGCGAACTCATCGCACACGTCAATTACATGCTCGTCGAGGGACGCCTGACGGCTGAGGAGACGGATGGGGTGCTGCGCTTCACGACGACTTGATCCTTCAGGTACAAACGCAATCCCGGATCGCGCTGAGAACAAACGCTTTACGACGGGCCGGTTTCGCCCGGAAAGGCCCTTTCCGGCTCGACATCAATCCTGGAAACGCTCTAAAAAGGAATTGTTAGCCAAACTCTTACGCTTCGTTCCAGGTCTTGCGATGGATTACAGCCAATTCTTCAGTTCCGCCCTTAACCGCCTGCACAACGAGCGGCGCTACCGCGTATTCGCCGATCTGGAGCGCATCGCCGGCCGTTTCCCGCACGCTGTTTGGCATTCTCCGAACGGCGCCCGCAATGTCGTGATCTGGTGTTCGAACGACTACCTCGGCATGGGACAACATCCAAAAGTCATCGGCGCCATGGTCGAGACCGCTACGAGAGTGGGCACCGGCGCGGGCGGCACCCGCAATATCGCCGGGACACATCATCCCCTGGTGCAGCTCGAACAGGAATTGGCCGATCTGCATCGCAAGGAAGCCGCGCTGCTTTTCACTTCCGGCTACGTCTCGAACCAGACCGGCATCGCCACCATAGCCAAACTGATCCCGGATTGCCTGATCCTCTCGGACGCGCTCAACCATAATTCGATGATCGAAGGCATCCGTCAGTCCGGCTGCGAGCGACAGGTGTTCCGGCACAGCGACATGGCGCATCTGGAGCAATTGCTGTGCGCGGCAGGACCCAAGCGGCCAAAGCTGATCGCGTGCGAGAGCCTCTATTCGATGGACGGAGACATCGCTCCGTTGGCCAAAATCTGCGATCTCGCCGAACAGTATGGCGCGATGACTTACCTGGACGAGGTTCATGCCGTGGGCATGTACGGCCCACGCGGCGGCGGCATCGCGGAGCGGGACGGCGTGATGCACCGCGTCGACATCGTGGAAGGCACGCTGGCCAAAGCATTCGGTTGCCTTGGGGGCTATATCGCCGCAAGTTCGGAAATCGTCGACGCCGTCCGCTCCTATGCGCCTGGCTTTATCTTCACCACTGCACTGCCGCCCGCGATTTGTTCAGCGGCAACGGCCGCCATCCGGCATCTCAAGACATCGAATTGGGAACGCGAACGCCATCAGGAACGCGCCGCCCGCGTCAAGGCGATCCTAACCGCCGCGGGCTTGCCGGTCATGTCGAGCCAGACGCATATCGTGCCCGTGTTCGTCGGCGACCCCGAACAGTGCAAGCGCGCCTGCGACATGCTGCTTCAGGAGCACAGCATCTATATTCAGCCGATCAACTATCCAACCGTCGCCAAGGGCACCGAGCGGCTGCGTATAACGCCGTCCCCCTACCATGACGACGCGGTGATCGATCAGCTCGCCGAGGCGCTGCTCCAGGTCTGGGAGCGGCTCGGGTTGCCGCTTCGGAAAAAGGCGCTGGCCGCGGAGTAAGGTTACTCGCTGGCACGGTCGAATCCCGAGAGCTGACCGTTGCGCCCGGTGCTTTGCCGGCCCAATCCGGCTATACTTCCCGCGGATCGCCGGAGCATTAGCGGCGACGCCAGCGCAATCTAGGAGTAAGCAGCGATGCTGCACGACTGGGGCGTGATCGCAGCCGCCTTCGGCTACATCGGGTTCCTGTTTCTGGTGGCGAGTTACGGCGATCGCCTCTCGCCGACCCAGCGTGGCCGGGCCAGCGGCCTGATCTATCCGCTGTCGCTTGCGATTTATTGCACCTCCTGGACATTCTTCGGCTCGGTCGGATTTGCCACCCGCACCAGCGTTGATTTTCTCGCCATCTATATCGGCCCGATCCTGATGATCGGGTTTTGCACGCCGCTGCTGCGTCGCGTCATCCAGCTCGCAAAATCCCAGAACATCACTTCGATCGCCGACTTCATCGCGGCGCGGTACGGCAAGAGCCAAGCCATTGCGGTGACGGTGGTCCTGATTGTCATCGTCGGCTCGGTTCCGTACATCGCCTTGCAGCTCAAGGCGATGTCCTCATCACTTGAAACGATCCTGAGCGAAGATCAGGCGTTTTCCAGCATTCCCATCATTGGCGATATCGCGCTGGTTGTGACACTCGCCATGGCGACATTTGCGGTGCTGTTCGGAACCCGGCAAACCGATGCAACGGAACACCAGCATGGCCTGATGCTGGCGGTCGCGACGGAGTCCATTATCAAGCTGGTGGCCTTTACCGCAGCCGGCGCATTCGTCACGTTCTGGATGTTCAGCCCGGTCGAACTGGTCGAACGAGCGATGAAAACCCCGGAAGCGGTGCGCGCGATCAACTACACTCCGTCGATCGGCAACTTCCTGACCATGGTGCTGCTGTCTTTCTGCGCCATCATGCTGCTGCCCCGCCAATTCCACGTCAGCGTGGTCGAGAATTCCAGCAATGCCGAGGTAAGCCGCGTGCGTTGGCTGTTTCCGCTCTATCTCGTCGCCATCAATCTATTCGTCATTCCGATCGCGCTCGCGGGACTGATCACATTTCCATTTGGCGCAATCGATAGCGACATGTACGTGCTTGCATTGCCGATACAAGGCAATGCTCCCCTGCTCAGTGTCGGCGTCTTCATCGGAGGCCTGTCGGCGGCAACCGCCATGGTGATCGTCGAGTGCGTCGCGCTTTCGATCATGGTGTCCAATGACATCGTGGTGCCACTAGTACTCCAGCGCAATCCGCGATCACCTATGCGCCAAAAGGACTTTGGTCACTTCCTGTTGCGTGTCAGGCGCTTTGCGATCTTCGGCATCATGGCCATGGCGTATCTTTACTATCGCGCGCTGGGCAATAC
>JAICIT010000231.1 GCA_025960445.1 Bradyrhizobium sp.
ACCGAAAGTCGCGATGTAGGCGGCGCTGGTTTCGTTGAACAGCGAACGGGCGCCCTCGCCCGGCGCAATCGGGCTCCATGGCACCGGCGCTGAAACCATTTCCCAGAATTGCTTCAGGCGATCGACGCGATTCTCGCGTGCGTTGCCGGCGATGATCGCGGCATTGACCGCGCCGATCGAGATGCCGGCAATCCATTCCGGCTCGAAATCCTGGTGAGACAGCGCCTGATAGGCGCCGGCCTGATACGAGCCGAGCGCGCCACCGCCTTGCAGCACCAGTACGCGCTGCGCTTTCGCAGGCGTGCTGGCTGGCGCTGAATACGAACTATCGTTCATCATTCGCTCGGCTATGGATTTGCGATCCGCACGGTGGCGTCAGTTCGCGATGAGGTCAATGTGCGCGGCTGCATGCGCGCGATGACATCTGCTTTATCGAGTGCTTTATCGAGGCTCCGATGCCGCCAGAATCATGGTCCAGAACACTTTGTATTTGCTATTGGGAGCGTAGCTGGCGGCGATGCCCAGCCTGGTGACGCCGGTCTTGAGCATGTTGGCCCGGTGTGGGGGCGAGTCGCGCCAGCCCGAAAACGCCTCCGCCAATGTGTGATAACCGGCGGAGATGTTCTCCACCGCCACGGTAGCCGGATATCCGGAGGCGCTCAGGCGGGAAGCCAACGGGGCTTTGGCGTCATGGTCGAGCTTGTCCCGGCTGGCCATCACCAGCGACTGCTGCTCCGCGAGTTTCATCAACTCAGGATCGACCGCGACAGCGCCTGCACCGTTGTTCTGCCGATATAGCGAGATCATCGAGGCCGCCGCGAGCGAGTCGAGCCGGGCGCCAGGGCTCGCCATGTTGATATACATGGATGGTTGCTCGATCGGCACTTCCCCCGCGCAGCCGCAGAGTGCCAGCAGTCCAATCATCGCCAGCGCGGCGCGTATCATTCGAAGCCCCCCGCGCATGGTCGATCATGCGCTCATTCATGCACCCAAAGCAGAATCGGCCGCAGTCGGCTGATCCGCCCCGTTTGGTCGGCGTTGTTGCATACCAACCGTGGCTGAATGGTGAACATCGCGCCATGATTTTGCCGGTGCGGGGGGCGACCGGCAGGCCCGGACCTACGAACCTTTATGCGTATGGATACCGCATTCGGTTTTGGCAGTGCCACGCCAGCGGCCCGCGCGCACGTCTTCGCCGGCCTTGGCTCGGCTGGTGCATGGCATGCAGCCGACCGAGAGAAAACCTTTTGCCACGAGCGGATGCGGCGGCAGCTTTGAAGCCTTGTAGATGGCTTCGATCTGATCGCGCGAGACGTTAGCGAACGGATTGAATTTGAGCCTGGAGCCGTCTTCCTCGACGACGGGAATATCGGCACGGACCCCACCTTGGAAGCGCTTGCGGCCATTGATCCAAGCTTGGAACGGCGCCAGCGCGCGGCTCAAGGGTTCGACCTTGCGGATCCGGCAGCATGCATCCGGATCGGAGAACCACAACGACCGGTCGGGGTCTTCGCGTGACAGGGTCTGTTCCAGCGGCTTGATCGAGCGGACGTTGCGCAATCCCAGTCTCGCGATCAACGTGTCGCGATAGGTGAGCGTTTCCTCAAACAACCATCCGGTGTCCAGGAAGATCACCGGTATGGCTGGATCGACCTCCGCCATCACCTTAAGCAGCGCGGCCGACTCGGTCCCGAACGAGGAGACCAGGGCGAGATGCTCGCGCTCGACCATCTGCAGCGCCTTCGCGATGATCTCCTGAGGAGAAGCATTGCGCAGTTCGCGGTCCAGGTCTTGGGCCAAGACCAACCCGCGAACCGATTCGGAACGTTCATCAGGTGCGAGCGCACTCACTGGTTGGCTCTTTCTGAATGACGCGACAGCATCCGCCGGTGCAGCGCGGTGAGCCGCCCGTCGCCGGTCGGCTGGTAGAAAACCGAGTAGCGCTGCACGGTGCCCGCGAACGCTTCGGCATCAGCAGGCTTCTTCACCTCAAACGCGTCGAAACCGGCGCGCGTCATGAACAGGAATTGGTCGCGCAGCACCTGCCCGGTGGCGCGCATTTCGCCATGATAGCCATAGCGTTCCCGTAGAAGCCGGGCCTGGCTGTAAGCGCGGCCATCGCGGAATGTTGGAAATACCAGGGCAACGAGCGCAAGCCGATCGAGATACGGCACGAGATCGTCGAGGTCACGATTGTTCGGCCAGATAACGCCGGTCCGGCCCACACGCCTTGAAAGCACCTCGGGGTTTTCGAGAAATCGCGCCGCCGAAATGATTAGCGCGCCATCCTCGGGAATCTCAGCATCATCAGCGACAACGGCGAATACGTCGTCCGTAATTTTCCCGTTCTTAACGAGTGGCATAAACGCGCTCCCTGAAAGGTTCGACACCGAGCCGCTTCACGGTCTCGACGAACAGCTCATCGGGACGCACCCGTAACGCCAGATATGCTTCGACAATATCTTCGACGACGTCGGCGACTTCAGCATACGGCACTGCCGGTCCGATCAGGTTGCCCAATTCGGCATTCTCGTCGGCACGGCCGCCAATCGTAATCTGGTAGAACTCCTCGCCGTTCTTCTCGACCCCGAGAATTCCGATGTGGCCGACGTGATGATGGCCGCAGGCGTTAATGCAACCCGATATATTGATGTGCAGCCGTCCGATCAGGCTGGCGATGTCGTGATTGGCAAATCGCCGCGTCAATTCCTGCGCGATCGGGATCGAGCGCGCGTTAGCGAGCGAACAATAGTCCAACCCGGGGCACGCGATGATATCAGAAACCAGATTGACGTTTGGCGTTGCCAGCCCGAGCTTGTCGAGCGCCTTCCAGAGCGCCGGCAGATCGCGGCGCGCGACATGGGGAAGCGCGAGGTTCTGCTCGTGGCCGACGCGGATTTCGCCGAAGGAATACTTGTCGGCGAGATCGGCGATCGCATCCATCTGGTCGGCGGTGGCATCACCGGGCGGCCCGCCGACAGGCTTCAACGAGAGCGTCACGATCGCGTAACCCTGTACCTTGTGGAGCGCGACCGAATTCTTCCGCCATCTCTCGAAATGAGCGTCATGCGCCGCCTTCTTCAGTTCGTCCGGCATATGCGGCAACTTCTCGTAGGCCGGATAGGTGAAGCGAGAACGGATCTCCTCGATGATGCCATCATCCAGCGTCAGCGAGTTGCCGCGCATCTGCTGCCACTCTTCCTCGACCTCCTGCGCGAATTTCTCGATCCCGAGCTCGTGTACCAGGATTTTCATCCGAGCCTTGTAGATGTTGTCACGACGGCCATACTGGTTATAGACGCGCAGGATCGCCTCGACGTAGCTGAGGAGATCGTGGCCGTGGACGAAGCTCTTGATGGTCTTGGCAATGAAAGGCGTGCGGCCAAGTCCGCCGCCCACCAAGACCTCGAACCCCGTTTCGCCCTCGGCATTCTTGTGCAGGCGCAGCCCGATATCGTGGATCTTGATCGCGGCGCGATCGTGCGCGGATGCGGTAATCGCGAACTTGAACTTGCGCGGCAGGAACGAGAATTCCGGATGCAGCGTTGTGTATTGCCGCAATAGCTCCGACCAGATGCGGGGATCCTCGACCTCGCCGGGCGCCACGCCGGCCCACTGATCCGAGGTGACATTGCGGGTGTTGTTGCCGGAGGTCTGCATGGCGTGGATGCCGACTTCAGCGAGATCAGCAAGCGCATCCGGCAATTCGGCAAGCTTGATCCAGTTGAACTGGATGTTCTGTCGCGTGGTGAAGTGGCCGTAGCCGCGGTCGTAGCGCCGCGCCACGTGCGCGAGCCTTCGCAATTGCCTCGATGACAGCGTTCCGTACGGAATCGCCACGCGAAACATGTAGGCGTGAAGCTGCAGATAGACGCCGTTCTGCAGCCGAAGCATCTTGAATTCATCCTCAGTGAGCTCGCCGGACAGACGGCGCTTCACCTGGTCGCGAAATTCATCGACCCGCTCGTTGATAAGCGCGCGATCGAGTTGGTCGTATGCATACATGAGACGATCGCCTTACGCCGGAACAGGAAGCTCGATGGTGACACCCCGAAACCGGATATGTTCACGCAGATTGCCCGGTTTGATCCTTCCGGATTCCTTGATTTCAACAGGCGCGATATAGGCGCCCACGGCGCCGAGATCGTCGGCCACTGATTCCGCGAGCAACGCGCGCGCCTCCTCGGAGGTGCGCACGATCGCCGCCTCCGAAAGCGTTGCCGACCACTCGCCTCGAGCGGTGCGGTAGATGACAAGACCGTCCCAGGTGCGGTTGGCGGTCACCACGGATGGGCCAGCGATTCTGATTTTTTTCTGTTCAAGCGGCGAGGTCATTCGGCAGCATCCAGCAGTTGTGAGACGATTTGGTTGAGATTAGAATCTTGGTTGAGATTGGAATCGCGAATTGGCGCGGAGCGCCCGACCACATCGCCGATGATGAGGATGGCGGGGCCGCCCGCGATCTTGCCGACGAGTTCGGGCAATTCTTCGAGCGTGCCGACAACCCCTTCTGCGTCCGGACGAGTCACCCGCGCAAATACGCCGACCGGGGTTTGCGGCGAACGCCCGGCGGCCAGCAGCCCGGCGCGGACCGAAGTCGCCGCAGTCACTCCCATGTACACGACGACCGTCATCTTCTCGTCGGTCAGCGTGGACCAGTCGACGGTCTCGGCATCCCTGGCCTTGTGTGCCGTAAGAAACGTGATGCGAAGCGCTTCCCGGCGAAACGTGAGTGGTACTTCGAATTGCGCCGCCGCGCCGAGCGCGGCGGAGATTCCTGGCACCACCGAATAGGCCACGCCAGCTTGGCGCAATGCTTCGACTTCCTCGCCCCCGCGCCCGAACACATAGGGATCGCCGCCCTTGAGGCGTACTGCGCGCTGACCTGCTCTCGCAGCCTCGATCATCAGTCCGTTAATAGCTGTCTGGCCAATGCCGGGCTTGCCGACGCGGCGGCCCACGGGCATGCGCACCGCGTCGCGGCGGGCGCGATCGAGCACTTCAGGCGAGACCAGTTCATCGTAGAAGATAACATCGGCATCCTGCAGCGCGCGAAGCGCCTTGATGGTCAACAGATCCGGGTCGCCCGGACCAGCGCCAATCAAAGTCACGCTTCCCTCGGGCTTGCCTGTGGCTTGCGCGCCGGCGAACGCACTGGGATCGCGAATATCTTTCAGCGTGGCTTCGGCTTCATCGGTGCGTCCGGCCAGGACCAGCGCGCCGATGGAGCCATCGACCACGCGCTCCCAGAAACGACGGCGCAAGGAAAATTCGGGGATGCGACTGTGAATGGTCTTCCGCCAGCGTCCGATAAGGCTGGCGAGTTCGCCAA
>JAICIT010000232.1 GCA_025960445.1 Bradyrhizobium sp.
ATCTCCCCGGTGATCGGGCTTTGTTGTCACCGTCATCGGCGGAATTACTTCCGCCGATTTGACGCCAGCGTCGAGGCGTCAGGACCACACGACTTCGCCGTCCGCTTCACGCGCTGTTCGTCCGCAGCGCATCAGCGTCCATCGCATCCCGTCCCGCGTTCGTGACGATCGCGAGCCGCCCCTCTTGGTGGGACGGGACCAGATCGCTCTATTCCTGCGTCTACCTGGGCGTCAAGCTAAATTTCTGGAATTCCGAAATCAGATGAATGTACAGGCGGCGATCCCGATTAGCGGGACTTCGACTTCGGTGCGGTCCGCTGTAGGCTGATTTTGGACGGCGGCAGCACAGGGGAGCGATACGAATGGCGAGCCCATTCTACACAGCCGAGCACGAATCCTATCGCGAGGTGGTGCGCCGCTTTGTCGAAAAGGAGATCGAGCCTTACGCCCACGAATGGGACGAGGCGGGCGAATTTCCAAGGCAGCTTTACCGGAAAGCAGCCGAGATTGGGCTGCTGGGCCTTGGTTTCCCGGAGGAATATGGCGGTACCGAAGTCGATAATTTCATGTGGATCGTCGCCGTTCAGGAATTGGCGCGGGCCGGCGCCGGTGGCGTCAGCGCCAGCCTGAAGAGCAATTCGATTGGCGCGCCGCCGATCGCACGGGCCGCCAGTCCGGAATTCAAGGCGCGGGTGCTGCCCGAAATTCTGTCGGGCAGGAAGATCTCGGCGCTGGCGATCACCGAGCCAAGCGGCGGCTCGGATGTCGCCAACCTGCGGACCACCGCGCGACGTGACGGCGAATTCTACATCGTGAATGGCGAGAAGACGTTCATCACCTCAGGCATGCGCGCCGATTACATCACCACGGCGGTACGCACCGGCGGTGCCGGCCCCGGTGGTGTCAGCCTTTTGGTCATCGAGGGAGACACGCCCGGGCTCTCGCGAACACGGCTGAAGAAAATGGGCTGGTGGGCCTCCGATACCGCGACCTTGCATTTCGATGATTGCCGCGTGCCCGCCGCAAACCTGCTCGGCGAAGAGGGCAGGGGCTTCAAGATCATCATGCATAATTTCAACAGCGAGCGTCTGACCATGGCCGCGGGCTGCACCGCGGCTGCGCGGGTTTGCCTGGAGGAAGCGATGGACTACGCCAAGCAGCGGCACACTTTTGGAAAGCCGTTGGCGCAGCATCAGGTGATCCGGCATAAACTGGTCGACATGGCGCAACGCGTCGCCGCGTCACAGGCGATGTTGGAAATGCTGGCGTGGCGGCTCGATCAGGGCGAAAGCCCGGTCGCCGAGATCTGCATGCTGAAGAATCAGGCGACGCAGACGATGGCCTTCTGCGCCTCCGAGGCGGTGCAGATTTTCGGCGGCGCGGGTTATATGCGTGGCATAAAAGTCGAGCGCATCTACCGCGAGGTCAAGGTCAATGCGATCGGTGGCGGCAGCGAGGAGATCATGAAAGATCTGGCCAGCCGGCAAATGGGGCTGTGAGTTCTCGTCGTGCGGGCCTGCTTTGCATGTTCAGCCGGGATAAACGTCGACGTAAGGGGAAACTGATGATCACGCTCTACCATTGCCATGGTGCCCGCTCATTCCGTCCGTTGTGGATGCTGGAAGAGATGGGCCTGCGCTACGATCTCAAGATGCTGCCGTTCCCGCCAAGGGTGCTTGCGAAGGAGTATCTGGCGCTCAATCCGCTCGGCACCATTCCCTTGATGATCGATGGCGAGACGAAGATGACCGAGTCGTCCGGCATCTGCCACTATCTCGGCACGCGGCATGGACCGACGCCGCTGATCGTCAGCGTCGATGAGCCGGCTTACGGCGCATTCCTGAACTGGATGTATTTCAGCGATGCCACCTTGACCTTTCCGCAAACCCTGGTGCTGCGCTACAGCCGGCTCGAACCGGAAGAGCGGCGCAATCCGCAGGTCGCGACCGACTATGCCAAATGGTTTTTGGGCCGACTGCGGGCGGTGGAAGCCGCCACCGCGACTGCCGAGACTCTCGTGGCTGGTCGCTTCACGGCGGCGGATGTTGCGATCGGTTTCGCGTTGCGCCTTGCCGAGAACATCGGGCTTGCCAAGGATTTCGGGCCAAACGTCGCGGCCTATTGGCAGCGCCTGCGGTCGCGCGATGGATATAAAAGAGCAATCGCCGCCGAAACGCTCGCGGGCGAGCAGCAGAACGTGGCGCGCGATTTTTAAAACGTGGGACGAGCTCGGTCTTGTGAGGCGCCTTCGAGCTTGCGTTCATCCTTCGGTGACATCAGGTGCGATTTCGGTATGCTGCCAACTCGGCAAGAAGGCCGTGCGAATGGGGTTATTCATAACCATGAAAGCTAATCCATGAGCGACAAGGCTGTGATCACCTGCGCACTGAACGGCGTGCTGACCGACCCGAAACAGCACCACGTTCCGGTCACCCCCGAGCAGATGGCGCGTGAAGCGAAGGCCGCCTTTGATGCGGGCGCCAGCATCATGCATATTCATCTGCGCCGGCAGCAGCCGGGCGAGGGACATCTGCCGTCCTGGGATGTCAGCGTATCTCGCGAGATCCAGCAGGCGATCCGTGAGGCCTGTCCGGGCGTGATCATCAATCACACCACGGGCACGTCCGGTCCCAATTATCAGGGCGCTCTCGATTGCGTGCGCGAGACCCGGCCGGAGATGGCTGCCTGCAATGCCGGCTCGCTGAATTACCTGAAAGTCAAAAGCGACAATACCTGGGCATGGCCGCCGATGATGTTCGATAATGCGGTGGAGAAAGTGCAGGATTATCTCGACGTGATGAATGAAGCGGACACCATTCCGGAATTCGAATGTTTCGATGTCGGGATCGTGCGCTGCGTCGGCATGTACCGGCAGACCGGCATGTATGCCGGGCCGCTGGAATACAATTTCGTCATGGGCGTCGCATCGGGCATGCCGGCCGATCCGGAATTACTGCCAATCCTGCTAAAGCTGAAATCTCCGCAAGCACACTGGCAGGTCACCGCGATCGGGCGCGCCGAAATCTGGCCGCTGCATCAGCGCTGCGCCGATCTCGGCGGCCATTTGCGTACTGGGCTTGAAGATACTTTCTATCGGCCTGACGGCAGCAAGGTGACCTCTAATGGTCAGCTCATTGAAACCATCGCGGACTGCGCCCGCCGTGCCGGCCGCGAAATCGCGAGTCCGGCGGAGGCGAGGCAGATTTTCGGGATCAGACGTTAACGTCAATCAGAAGGGCAACTGCGAAATTAGGTATCCATGAGCATCCTTGAATCCACGATCGCGCCCGGCAGCGACGCTTACAAGGCCAATCGCGCCGGCATGCTGGCGCTGATTTCGCGGATGCGCGAACTGGAGGAGCGGACGCGCGCCGCCTCCGCAGCGGCCAAGGAACGGTTTCACAAACGCGGACAATTGCTGCCGCGCGAGCGCGTGGCGCTGGTGCTCGATCCCGGCTCCCCTTTCATCGAGCTGTCGAGCCTGGCGGGCTACATGTTCGACGTTCCCGATGCGGATAAGAGCGTGCCTGGCGGCGGAGTGATTGCCGGTATCGGCTTCGTCGCGGGTATCCGTTGCATGGTCAGCGCGAATGATTCCGGCATCGACGCCGGCGCGCTGCAACCTTACGGCCTCGACAAGACCTTGCGCGTCCAGGAGCTGGCGCTCGAGAACAAGCTCCCTTACGTGCAATTGGTTGAAAGCGCCGGCGCCAATCTGTTGCGGTATCGGGTCGAAGACTTCGTCAGGGGTGGCAACATCTTTCGCAATCTCGCGCGGCTCTCGGCGGCCGGCTTGCCAGTGGTCACCGTCACGCACGGCTCCTCGACCGCAGGCGGCGCCTATCAGACCGGGCTGTCGGATTACATTGTGATGGTGCGCGGCCGCACCCGCGCCTTTCTGGCCGGGCCGCCGCTTTTGAAAGCGGCTACAGGAGAAATTGCCACCGAGGACGAGCTCGGCGGCGCCGAAATGCACACCAGCATTTCAGGCCTCGGCGATTATCTCGCCGAAGACGATCGGGACGCGCTGCGGATCGCGCGCGACATCATGGCCAATCTGAAATGGGATCGGCCGCGCCGCATTGAGACGTCTCACCCTCCGCCGCGACACGATCCCGAGGAACTGCTGGGCATCATGCCCATGGATCACAAGCGACCCGTCGACATGCGCCAGGTGATCGCGCGGATCGTCGACGATTCCGATTTCAACGATTTCGGCACCAATTATGGTCCGGCTACCGTGTGCGGGCACGCCCGCATCGAAGGACAGCCGATCGGGATCATCACCAATAACGGCCCGCTTGATGTGCCCGGCGCCAACAAGGCGACGCATTTCATTCAGGCCTGCTGCCAGTCGCGCACTCCGCTGCTCTACCTCAACAACACGACCGGCTACATGGTCGGCAAGGCCTATGAAGAAGCCGGCATGATCAAGCACGGCTCAAAAATGATACAGGCGGTGACAAGCGCCACCGTACCCCAGATCACGATTTACTGCGGCGCTTCCTTCGGGGCCGGCAATTACGGAATGTGCGGGCGCGGCTTTCATCCGCGGTTCTGCTTCTCGTGGCCGAACGCCAAGACCGCCGTGATGGGCGGCGAACAGGCCGCCGAAACCATGGCGATCGTGACCGAAGCCGCCGCGATCAGGCGGGGCAAGCCGATCGACAAGGATAAGCTCGATGCGATGAAAGCGCAGATCATCGGCGTGTTCGATGGGCAGATGGATGTATTTTCCACCAGCGCGCGCCTGCTCGACGATGGCGTGATCGATCCCCGCGACACTCGCGCGATTTTGCACGAGGTGCTGGCGATCTGCCGGGAAGCCGAGGCGCGCACGCCGCAAGGGATGCAGTTTTCGGTGGCGAGGCCATGAGCGGGGAGAGGACGCGCATTCCGTTCCACAAAATCCTGATCGCCAATCGCGGCGAGATCGCGCGCCGCATCACGCGTACCGCGCGTCGGCTCGGCTATGGCGTGGTCGCGGTCTATTCCGATGCCGACGCTGGTACACTTCACGTCCGCGAGGCGGATCAGGCCGCTCACATCGGCGAAGCGCCGCCTTCGCAATCCTATCTGAATATCGAGGCGATCATCGCAGCCGCAAAATCAAGCGGTGCCGATGCGGTTCACCCGGGCTATGGCTTCCTCGCCGAAAACGAAGCCTTCGCGCAAGCCTGCCTCGATGCCGGCCTGGTGTTCATCGGGCCTTCGCCAAAGGCCATCGCCGCCATGGGCAACAAGGCCCGCGCCAAGGAAATCATGCTGGCGGCGGGCGTGCCCTGCGTGCCCGGTTATCAGGGCAGCGATCAA
>JAICIT010000233.1 GCA_025960445.1 Bradyrhizobium sp.
CTGGTCGCCAACAAGGACAAGGAAATCGCTCGGCTGGAGGGCATCTACACCACCAATGTCGAAAAATCCGGCGCGCACATCGTCAAGACGCGCGCCGTATTCGAAAATCCGCACACAGTTCGTCTCGCGACTGGCGAAGCGATGACTGCAAAACACATCCTGATTGCGACCGGAAGCGCGCCCAACCACGGACAGATGATCCCGGGCATCGAACACGTGATTTCGTCAAACGAAGTGTTCCATCTGGAAGAGCTGCCGAAGCGCATTGTGATTCAGGGCGGCGGATATATCGCCCTGGAGTTTGCCTGCATCTTTGCGGGTTTCGGCTCCGACGTAACGGTGATTTATCGCGGCGATAATATCCTGCGTGGCTTCGATGAGGATGTGCGCGTCCATGTCCGCGCCGAAATGGAGCGGGAAGGTATAACCATTATCACCGGCTGCACGGTCACCCAGGTCGACAGGCACGGCAAGGAATTCACGAGCCATCTGACGAACGGTTCGAGCATTGCGTCGGACAAGGTGATGTTCGCGATCGGGCGGCATCCGAACGTAGCCAATCTGGGGCTCGAAAAAGCGGGAGTCGCGATCAATCCACGCAATGGCGGTATCGCAGTGGACAATTTCTCGCGCAGTTCAGTGCCGCACATCTATGCGATCGGCGATGTCACGCATCGCATCAATCTGACTCCGGTCGCGATCCGCGAAGGGCATGCTTTCGCCGACACGGTATTCGGCAAGCGACCGGTTGAGGTCGATCACGCCACCATTCCGACTGCGGTGTTTTCGCAGCCGGAGATTGGGACGGTCGGATTGACGGAGGCTGAGGCCCGCGCCCAATTTAGCCGCGTGGATATCTACAAAACCGATTTTCGGCCGATCAAGTCGACGATGTCAGGCCGCGACACCCGCATTTTGATGAAGCTGGTGGTGGATGGCACCACCGACCGGGTGGTCGGTTGTCATATCGTCGGAGACACCGCCGCTGAAATCGTGCAGGCGGTCGCCATCGCCGTCAAAATGAAGGCGACCAAGGCCGATTTCGATGCGACCTTCGCCTTGCATCCCACCGCGGCCGAAGAACTCGTGACCATGCGGACGCCGACCGCGCGCTATATCCGCGAGGCTGCGGAGTAGCGCTTTCGAGCGACGCTAGCCTGCGCCATGCCAACAGATGTGCGCCGCCGAGCCGAAGTGCTGACGTGCTTCGGCCTTGCTCATGCACTGCTGTGAAGCCTTCGACGGTGTTCCCATCACGAGGGCCACCAACATCGATATGGCAATCACCGCGGCAGGCACTTGGTTAAATCCACGATACAGAGGTCGGCCCGCCGAGGTGCGGTTTCAGTACGATCTTCAGTTTCAGAGTTTGCAAACAGCCCCCGACTGGAAACGACAACATGCCTGTCCAATTGACGGACGCGGCTCTGTCGGGAACGGGCAGGCGCCCCTCTATCAAATTGGTATGGGAAAGGTTGCGACCGCTCAATTATAACCCGCTTGGAAAATTAGATGTTAGAATTTGGCTGCAGCACGCCTGAAATCAAAGGGAGGATTTCTTGTACAAGAAAGTGCTTCTCGCCTATGACGGCTCAGTCGAAGGACGACGTGCGTTGCGAGAGGGAGCGAGAATCGCTCAGCTCTGCGGCTCTGAGGTATTCCTGCTCGCTGTCGTGGAAGCTTCGGCCGGAATCGGAACGTTGGACGGCGGCTTTGTGCTGCCGATAGCCGAACAGGTCGAAGACTACAAAAAAATCCTGGGTGAAGGCGTCGAGCGGCTCAAGTCCATGGGCTTCTCACCGACGGCGCGGCTTGGGATCGGCGAAGCCGGACGTGAGATCGCCAAAGTCGCCCAGGAGATCGGCGCAAATCTGGTCGTTGTCGGTCATCGCCCCGACGGAGCATTAGCGCGATGGTGGTTCAGCTCTGTCGGGACATACCTGGTCAAGCATGTTCATTGCAGCGTTTTGGTTGCGCAAACCGAGGTTGGCGACGAGGAGTTTTCCAAATTGCTCACGGGGTCTCCGGCCGAGGCGTGAAATTATAGGGACGTGGCGGGACCGGGCTGCAATGACACAATTCCGGTGTTTGCGTCTGGTTGAATGACTTCGGCCAACTAATCGCTCGGCATGATCGATCGTGCGGAGGATTTCCATGAGTCTGCTCTCACGGCGTACTTTGCTGGTCCCAATGTTGCTTGTCGCCGCAACCGCGCAGGCGGTAGATCGCGGGCAGTTCGAAGATGTTCCCGAGGATATTCGTAACTGGTTCAAGGGCGTCACAAGTCAGACCGGTGTGCCCTGCTGTGATATTGCCGATGGGCATCGCACCGATTACGAGGTGCGCGCCGGCGCGTACTGGGTGCCCGTCAACGGAGCATGGTGGCGCGTTCCGGATCAGGCCGTCGTTCGTAATGCCGGCAATCCGCTGGGCGAAGCGATCGTGTGGTATGTCAACTTTCGCGGCAGTATCGAAATCCGGTGCTTCGTGCCCGCCGATTCAACGTGACGAGCCCAGGCGCGGACTCACCTAGCCCCGACAACGGGCACATCAGCGCGAAAGCGGGATATCAAGATTGCTGTCTCCGGCTCCCGCTGCAGAATGGGCACGCACTGCAATCGGGTCGAGGAAAGAAATATGGACAAGCAAGAACCGGTGTTCGCTACCTACGTCATCGCAGCCACAATTGTTACCTTTGATACGGGCGCTCTAAAACTCGGCTAAGCCACGTCGTCCCGAAACTAGGAACGGGGATCTCTCGATAGCTAGATGGCGCCCTGCGACGCGGCGGCGTGTCGGATCGGAGATGAAAATTGAAGCGGCGCACATTCTTTGCTGGTCTCGCTGCTACGGTGGGCTTTTCGCGAACCGTGTTCGCGCAGGGGGTAGGCCCTATTCCTGAAATTGTTCTTTTCTACGCCGGTCCGACCGCATCCGCGGAGGCACGCGCGAAGCTGGTACGGGACACCCTAAGTGCCGAAGGCCTTCTCGAAGGTAAGAATTTCGTGCTGTCGATGAGTGTGGCGAGCGACAATGGGCAGTTATCGGAGCGTGCGAAGGATCTAGTCCGACCAGGCGTGAGAGCGATATTGGCGGTTGGGCCGGTGGCACTGCGCGCCGCCCGAACCGTCACCGCCGCGATTCCCATCGTCGCGCTAGACCTGGAAACCGATCCGGTGAAGGCGGGATTTGCAGAGAGCCTCTCTCATCCCGGCGGCAACGTGACCGGGCTATTCTTCGACTTTCCGGAGTTCAGCGGCAAGCTGCTCGAATTATTGCAGGAAGCAAGGCCAGGCTTATCGCGTATAGCCGCACTCTGGGATCCGACGAGCGGACCGGTGCAGATCGAGGCTGCGGGCGCTGCTGCTGCCGCACGCGGCTTGCAACTGCAGACCTTGAAAGTCGGTGATCTCGGAAAGCTGCCGGAAGCATTTGCCGCGGCGGAGGCGCAGCATGCACAAGGTCTGATCATCCTGTCCTCACCCTTGTTCAGTGCCATCAGTGGCATCGCGCAAGTTGCGGAGCAGGCCGCGTTGCATCGGCTCCCCGGGATCACGTTGTTTCCCGAATTCGCTAAATCCGGCGGTCTCATGGGCTATGGTCCGAGCCTCGATGATTTGTACCCACGGCCGGCCGTTATGATCGCCAAGATATTGCGGGGGGAAAAGCCGGGCGACCTGCCGCTGGAACGGCCAAGTCGGTACCGCTTTGTCGTCAATCTCAAGGCGGCCAAGATGCTCGGTCTCGAGTTGTCGCCGTCGCTGGTCGCGCGCGCCGACGAGGTGATCGAATAGTCTCACCGTCTTTCGTTGTTGCCAAAATGTGCGGAACTAACAATCGCGCTGATGAATACCCGCCCTTGAGGCGAAGAGCTAACTTCCGCGGGCCGTAATGACCGAGACGGTTGGGTGAGTCATCTATCAAGAAAGGTCCTCTGGTCGACTAGAGGAACACTCGTCATAGAGGCTGTGCCGTGAGCCAAACTCCGCCGATGCCTTGCGCGCCCTAGCGACCGGCAGGGCATTGGCCATCTCTACAAGGGCACGGCAGGCAATGCAGCGCCGGACACAGGTCACGCCAACGGCTCGGGTTTCCGCCGCGAGGCCTATTTTTGTGTCGCCGGAGCATCGTGATAAATTTGCGAACGCCCTACAGCAGGCCGGGCCCGCGCGGGCAGCAAAATGGGTACAGAAAATGGGTTCAGAAATACGAATTCAGGCCTGATCGAGGTAGCTGACGACACCCGTCTGCAAATCGTAAATCGCCGCTGTGACCTTTATCTTCCCGCCAGCGATGCCGGTAGCGATAAGCTTGCTCGCGGTTAGCCGCTTGGCGGTTCGCCTCGCGCTTTCCTTGGCGGCATTGTTGACCCAGTCGCCGGGACTGTTTCGGGACGCGATGGCTGCCGGAAGGATGGGGTTGATCATGTGCCCGATCGCACCGGGATAGGTCGCGTCCTTGCTGACGACATCGCACGCTGCCTTGACTGCGCCGCATGCGGTATGGGCAAGAACGACGATGAGCGGTGAGCCGAGTACGGCGGCTCCGTATTGGGCGGTCCCGAGCGTGGCTGTGTCGACGAGATTGCCGGCGTTCCGTGCAACGAAGAGCTCGCCGACGCCGTGCCCGCCGAAGATCAGCTCCGGAGGTACGCGGCTATCCGCGCAGCTGATAATCGTTGCCCAGGGGGCCTGGTGCGGAGCCACCGCGTTCCGCTGCTCCTTGAGGTCAAGGCTGCAAAGCTCCGGATGGCTGACATAGCGTTCGTTGCCGGTTTTGAGCGCGGCAAGTGCCTCGCCGGGTGAAAGCGCGGTCGGCGCACCAGCAGCGCGCGCCTGTCCGGACAGGCCGCCAAGCCCCAGCGCGACCATGCCGGACATACCAAACCGCAGGAGCTTCCTCCGGTCGACGCCTTGATTGCCGCAAATGCCGCACATTACTTGTCTCCCCCCGTTCGGAAAATTCAGCAAGCAAACAGCAGCGCGCAGAGGCCGATGCGCGGATACGCGAAATTCAAGCTAAGCTTATCAGTATTCTCCGCAGCGGCTGTATCTCGACCGCCACACTTCGCAGTTGCCGAGCGGAGTCGGACAGGCGAGCACGCCACGCGCGCGGATATCCCGACGGGCAAATCAAGCAACGTTCCTGTCCAGCCCTGTTTGCAAAAACATTTTCGTTCTCGCTTGAGGCAAATCACTTCATAAGCACCGCCGTCTCGTCCCATGCAGGGGCGCTCGCGATCGTCACGGACGCGGGACGGGATGCAATGGACGCTGATGTGCCGCTGACGAACGGCACGTGAGGCGGAC
>JAICIT010000234.1 GCA_025960445.1 Bradyrhizobium sp.
CGTTGCGGTAAAGCCTCATGCCAGCCCGGTCTTCCACGCCATTCAGTACCTGTTCGGACGTCAGAGCCGCGACAAGTTGGAGAATTTCCGAGGTTTCAAAGGCGCGCAGTCTTATCCATCCCGCACCAAGGATACCGATGACGTCGATTTCTCGACGGGCTCGGTCGGACTGGGCGTCGCGCAGACTTTGTTTTCCTCGCTGGTGCAGGACTACGTCAAGGCGCACGGCTGGATGAGGGATCGGCCCGAGGGGCGCATGATCGCGCTGGTCGGTGATGCCGAAATGGACGAGGGCAACATCTTCGAAGCGCTACTGGAGGGCTGGAAGCACGGCCTGCGCAACACCTGGTGGGTGGTCGACTACAATCGCCAGAGCCTTGATGCCGTGGTGCGGGAAGGATTGTGGGAGAAATTCGAAGTCATGTTCCGCAATTTCGGGTGGGACGTGGTGATCGTAAAATATGGCCGGCTGATGCAAGCGGCGTTCGCCGAGCCGGGCGGCGAAGCCCTGAGGCGCTGGATCGATTCATGCCCAAACGCGATGTACGCGGCCTTGTGCTTTCAGGGCGGCGCCTCGTTCCGCAAGCATCTTGAAGACGAGATCGGCGATCAAGGTCCGGTGTCGCAATTGATCGAGCGACGCAGCGACGACGAGCTGCTTGAACTGATGTCGAACCTCGGCGGCCATGACATGGCCAGCATGGTTGAGGCGTTCGAGAGCATCGATCACGATCTGCCGGTTTGTTTCATCGCCTACACCATCAAGGGCATCGGCCTGCCCTTTCAGGGGCACAAGGACAATCATGCGGGGCTGATGACGATCGCCCAAATGGAAAAGTGGCGCGGCGCGCAGAACATCAGGCCGGGGCACGAATGGGACAAGTTCGAAGGGTTGGCTGAGCAGCCGGCCGCGCTCGAGGCCTTTCTGGCCGACGCGCCATTCAATCGCGACGGCCGTCGCCGCCTGAGCGCGCCTGTGATCGATGTGCCGGAGCGGCTAGCGTTCAACCCGGCAGCGCAGATGGCCACGCAGCAGGGTTTTGGCCTGCTGCTCAATGAAATCGCCCGTGGCGATACCGAGCTTGCCTCGCGCATCGTGACCGCTTCGCCCGACGTCACCGTGTCTACCAATCTCGGAGCCTGGGTCAATCGACGAGGTCTGTTCGCGCGCGCCGAAAAAGCCGATCTGTTCCGAAGCGAGAAGATTCCTTCCACGTTCAACTGGGATTTTTCTCCAAAGGGCCAGCACATCGAACTCGGCATCGCCGAGATGAATCTGTTCATCCTGATGTCGGCGTTGGGGCTGTCGCACCAGATCAACGGCGAACGGCTGCTGCCGATCGGGACCTTGTATGATCCCTTCATCCAGCGTGGGCTCGATGCGCTCAATTACGCCTGCTACCAGGATGCCCGCTTCATGCTGGTGGCGACTCCGTCCGGCATCACGCTGGCGCCGGAAGGTGGGGCGCACCAATCGATCGGTACCCCTCTGATTGGCATGGCGCAGGATGGCCTCGCCTCGTTCGAGCCCGCCTTTGTCGACGAGCTCGCCGTCATCATGGCCTGGGGTTTCCAGCACATGCAGCGCGAAGGCGAAGGCGGGTCGGTTTACCTGAGGCTCTCGACCCGTACGATCGAGCAGCCGCAGCGGATGATGACGCCGGACTTGCGGAAGGCCATTACCGAGGGCGCCTATTGGCTGCGCAAACCGGGACCGAATTGCGATCTGGTTATCGCATATGCCGGCGCGGTCGCGCCGGAGGCGATCGAAGCCGTCGGCCTGATCGGCGAGAGCCGGCGGGATGTGGGACTGCTCGCGGTCACCTCAGCCGACCGGCTCCACGCCGGATGGACCAGCGCGCGAAAATTGCGCCGCGAGCGTCCTGGCCTGCCGCGTGTCAGCCACATCGACAAATTGCTGGCGCCACTGCCGCGCGACTGCGGGATCGTTACCGTGATCGATGGCCATCCGGCGGCATTGGGCTGGCTCGGCAGCGTGTGCGGCCATCGGCTGGAAGCGCTCGGCGTCGAGCATTTCGGCCAGACCGGCAGCATCGATGAGCTCTATCGCCACTACGACATCGATGCGAACGCGATCATCGACGCCGCCGAAAATCTGACGGCAGGCGCCCCGGTCCGCCACCGCAAAATGGCGGTTTGAGCGGCATACCTGGCTAGCGGCATGCCTTGCTTTCGGTGGTAACGCCTACTTTATATGTGGTCTGAGCCGCAACGCGGCATCCTGCATATGGCGGGTTCAACTCGCCTGAGTTTCGTGCAAGGATGCTTGCCGGAGCCCGTTTTCCCTATCCTTTGCCCTGACATCAAGAGGTTCACGATGGTCAACCGTATGCAATTCTACATCGATGGCGCCTGGGTCGATCCCGTCGTCAAGAAATCCACGCCTGTCGTCAATCCGGCGACCGAAGAGGCGATGTACGAGGTTGCGCTCGGCTCCAAGGCCGATGTTGACAAGGCGGTTGCGGCGGCGCGTCGCGCCTTCCTCACGTATTCACAGACCAGCCGGGAGGAGCGCGTGGCGCTGCTCTCGAAGATTATCGAAGTCTACAAGACCCGGATGAAGGAGATCGGCGCTGCTGTCTCCGATGAGATGGGCGCGCCGTTGCCGATGGCGGAAAAATTGCAGGCCGGCGCGGGGCTGGGGCACCTGGCCTCCACCCTTGAGGTTCTCAAGGACTACCACTTCGACGAGCCGGTCGGATCGGCGATGGTGGTGCGCGAGCCGGTCGGTGTTGTCGGCATGATCACGCCGTGGAATTGGCCGCTGAACCAGATCGCCTGCAAGGTCGCGCCCGCACTCGCCGCCGGCTGCACCATGATCCTGAAGCCCTCGGAATTCACCCCGTCCTCGGCATTGATTTTCGCGGAAATCCTGCATGAAGCCGGCGTCCCGAAGGGCGTGTTCAACCTGATCAACGGCCTCGGTCCCGAGGTCGGGGCCGCGATGAGTGAGCACCCGGATATCGATATGATCTCGTTCACCGGCTCGACCCGCGCCGGCATCGATGTCGCCAAGCGCGCCGCTCCGACTGTGAAGCGCGTCAGCCAGGAATTGGGCGGCAAGTCGCCGAATGTCATCCTCGACGACGCCGATCTCACCAAGGCGGTTACCGGCGGCGTGATGCACATGTTCAACAATTCGGGGCAATCGTGCAACGCGCCCTCGCGCATGATCGTGCCGCTCTCGAAAATGAAGGAAGTCGCCGCGATCGCCAAAGGCGTGGCCGAGAAAACCAAGGCCGGAGATCCCCGCGCCGAAGGTACGAACATTGGCCCCGTGGTGTCCCGCATTCAGTGGGACAAGATCCAGAAGCTGATCCAGAAGGGTATCGAGGAAGGCGCAACCCTGGTTGCGGGCGGGCCTGGCCTGCCTGAAGGCGTCAACAAGGGCTTCTATGTACGTCCGACGATCTTCGCGGATGTCACCAATGACATGACGATCGCGCGTGAAGAAATCTTTGGGCCCGTGCTCACGATCCTCGGCGCGAAGGACGAAGCTGATGCGGTGAAGATCGCCAACGATACGCCCTATGGTCTCGCCGGTTACGTTTCAGCCGGAACGGTTGAGCGCGCCCGCAAGGTCGGCCGCCAAATCCGGGCCGGCAACGTCAACTTGCAGGGCATGCCGAACGATCGCACCGCGCCCTTTGGTGGCTATAAGCAATCCGGCAACGGTCGCGAATGGGGCAAGTACGGGCTCGAAGAATATCTCGAGGTCAAGGCGGTCGCCGGCTATAACGCGGCATAGTCGTCTTCGCGGATCAAAAATGCCGGATCGGAAATACTCCCGGTCCGGCGTTTTTGCGTTTGTAGGTAGTGGCCGCGTCGTTCTTACGGCTTTCTCATGGTGAGGAGGCGCGCTTGCGCCGTGTCGAACCATGGGTTGCGATCGTGGCTGCGTTCTTCGAGACGCGGCGAAGACCCGGGACGAGGATTATCCGCCCAATGCTCCCTGCGTGTTCACATAGAGCGCGTAGATCGACTGGCTGGCGGCCATGAACAGCCGGTTGCGCTTTAATCCGCCAAAGCAAAGATTGGCGCAACGCTCGGGCAGCGCGATGCGGCCGATCAAAACGCCATCCGGTGCGTACACAAACACACCGTCGAGTTCCGGATCGCCCATACCCCAGCCGCACCACAGATTGCCGTCGATATCGCAGCGCATGCCGTCCGGCGTGCCGGGACCGGCATCGATGAATACGCGCTTGTTCGAAATCTTGTCGCCGCCGGGTGCTACATCGTAGGCAAGAATCTTGCGGTTCGGCACGCCGCGCGATTCCACAATGTAGAGGATCGTTTCGTCGGGCGAAAAACACAGCCCGTTAGGTCCGAGCACGCCTTCAGCGACAATGCTGGTCTTTCCGGTCTTGCCGTCAATCCGGTACACGTTGGCGTCGATCTCTGACTCCGCCTTGTAGCCCTCGTAATTGCCGAGCAACCCGAACACCGGGTCGGTGAACCAGATCGATCCGTCCGATTTCACCACCACGTCGTTGGGCGAGTTCAGCCGCTTGCCATCGAACGAATCCATCAGCACCGTGATCGAGCCGTCATATTCGGTGCGCGTGACCCGGCGTCCACCATGCTCGCAGGTGATCAGCCGCCCCTGGCGGTCGCGGGTGTGGCCGTTGCCGAAATTCGACGGCTTGCGGTAGATGCTGACCGCGCCGGTTTCCTCTTCCCACTTGATGATCCGATTGTTGGGAATGTCGCTGCACAATAAGTAGCGTCCATCGCCGAACCACACCGGTCCCTCGGCCCACCGCAAGCCGGTGGTCAGCCGCTCCACCGCGGACAATTTCAGCCAGTATTTTTCAAACCGCGGATCGAGCGCGTGAATTGAGGGATCCGGATAGTAACTCGCCGGCCGCCACCCGGCGGAATGGGATGATGCCTCGGACATTTGATGTTCTCGTTACTGTTGCGTTTCCGTAGAACCGGGACACTGGCGGTTTGGTTTGCTATCATCGTCAGTCAATCCCCGCAAATCAGCGGCCGGAACGAGGGAAGAGATGCCACGCATATTGATGACCGGCGCATCGGGAGGTATCGGCACAAGCTTGCGGAAGCTGCTGCCGCCGATTTACCCCGATCTGCTGTTAAGCGATGTGAAGACGCCTCCCGATCTCGGCGCAGACGAAAAGTTTGAGCCGGCCGAGCTTTCGGACCTCGCGCAAGTCGAGGCGATCTGCCAGGGCGTCGACGGCATCCTGC
>JAICIT010000235.1 GCA_025960445.1 Bradyrhizobium sp.
TCCAGCTCCTGCTGCTTGGCGTGCGACTTGATCATCCAGTAAGCATCTTCGCCGCGCACATCGGGCATGATGGCGAAATTGAAAACCGGAGGTGGCGATGAAGTGGCCCACTCCAGCGATCTCCCATCCCAGGGGTCGCCGGTGTGGTCGCGCAACTCTTCGCGCTGCTGAATGCTGACGACGATCTGCAGAACCTGAAGAACAACTCCGATCATCATCAGCACGAACCCGATCGCCGCGACGATCATCCAGGGCCGCCACGCGGCAACATCATAGTGCTGCATGCGCCGGGTCATGCCGAGCAGCCCCACGACGTAGAGCGGCATGAAAGTCACATAGAAGCCGATCAGCGAGAACCAGAACGCCGCCTTGCCCAGTCCCTCATGCAAGCGGAATCCGAATGCCTTTGGAAACCAGTAGGTGAGGCCGGCAAACGCGCCGAACAGCACCCCGCCGATGATCACGTTATGAAAATGGGCGACCAGGAACATGCTGTTGTGTAGCAGGAAGTCCGCGGGCGGCACCGCCACCAGAACACCGGTTAGCCCGCCGATGATGAAGGTCACCATGAACCCGACCGCCCACAGCATCGGCGTCGCATAATGAACGCGGCCGCCATACATCGTGAACAGCCAATTGTAGACTTTGACGCCGGTTGGCACCGCGATGATCATGCTCGCGATGCCGAAGATCGCATTGACGTTTGGTCCCGCGCCCATCGTGAAGAAGTGATGCAGCCACACCATGAACGAGATGATGCAGATTGCCATCGTGGCGAGCACCATCGAGCGATAACCGAACAAGGGCTTGCGGGAGAATGTCGCGACCACTTCGGAGTAGATCCCGAACGCCGGCAGGACCAAAATGTAAACTTCAGGATGTCCCCAGGCCCAGATCAGGTTCATGAACATCATGACGTTGCCGCCGGCTTCGTTGGTAAAGAAATGAAAGCCGACATAACGGTCGAGAATCAGCATGGCCAGCGTCGCGGTCAGGATCGGAAACGCCGCGATGATCAAAAGATTCGAAGCCAGCGTCGTCCAGCAGAACATCGGCATGCGCAAATAGGTCATACCGGTTGTGCGCAGCTTCAGCACGGTCGTGACGAGATTGATCCCGGCAACAAGGGTGCCGATCCCGGAGATTTCCAGCGACCAAAGATAATAATCGACGCCCACGCCCGGCGAATAGGTGAGCTCCGATAGCGGCGGGTAAGGCAGCCAGCCGGTGCGTGCGAACTCGCCGAGCACAAGCGAAATGTTGACCAGCAACGCCCCGGTGGCGGTGAGCCAGAAGCCCACCGAGTTCAGCGTCGGGAAGGCTACGTCGCGAACCCCGAGCTGTAACGGGACCACGAAATTCATCAGCCCGATCACGAACGGCATCCCGACAAAGAAGATCATGATGGTGCCGTGGGCGGAAAATATCTGGTTGAAGTGCTCCGGTGGAAGATAGCCATCGGAATGATAGGAGATGGCCTGCTGTGCCCTGATCATCAGCGCATCGCTGCCGCCGCGCAGCAGCATCACCATCGCGAGCAGGGTGTACATGATGCCGATCCGCTTGTGGTCGACACTGGTGATCCATTCGCGCCAGACATAGGGCATGTAGCCCTTCAGCGTTGCCCAGGCGAGGACCCCAACGACAACGGCCAGCACCACGCCGGCCGCGATCAGCGGGATCGGCTGATCAATTGGAATCGCGGACCAACTGAGCTTACCGAACATCGCTTCCCCGAACGTGCGATTGGGCGGCTTCTGATGTGATTTGTGGCCCCGGCCCGGGCGGAATCCGTTGCGTCGCGATCGCCTGGAACAGGGTAGGATCGCTCAGCCGATAGGTCGGTTTGTTACGTTCGATCGTTTGCTGCGTGAGCTTTTTGTAGCTGTCTTCATTCAGAACCTGATCGGTGCGTGCGGTCTTCGCGACCCAATCGGGAAACGCAAGCTGCGGGATGACGTGGACGTCGAACAGCATCTCCGGAAAGCCGTCGCCGCTGAAATGCGCAGAGAGGCCTTGATAATTGCCTTCATTGTCGGCGCGGAGCTGCAGGCGCGTCACCATGCCGTTCATGGTGTAGATCATGCTTCCGAGCTGCGGGATGAAGAAGACGTTCATCACGCTCCCGGACGTCAGCTCAAATCGCAGCGGCGCACCGACCGGCACTGTCAAAGCATTGACCGTCGCAATTCTCTGATCCGGGTAAATGAACAGCCACTTCCAATCGAGTGAGACAACCTGGATCCTGACCGGACTTCCCGTGCCCTGTACTTCGGCCGCCGGATCGAGCTGATGCGAGCCGATCCACGCGACGCCGCCGAGCAGGATCACCGTGAGCGCCGGGATCGACCAGACGACGAGCTCGATACGTCCGGAATAGGCCCAGTCGGGCCGGTACATCGCGCGGGGGTTGGACTCACGAAACCAGAATGCGAAGGCGAGAATGGCGACAATGGTCGGCAAGACGATCGCCAGCATGATCGCAACGGAATCGATCAAAATCGTTGCGTCGGCGGCCGCGACCGAGCCTTGGGGGTCGAAAATATTCATCGCCGAACCCGAAAATTGAACCGTTATCAACGGCAACGTCGCGTTGGGGTTTCAGTCAGTAACTCACGGACAGCTTGGCAATTCAAGCAAGACCTCAATCGCTCCTTGCTTCTTCGCGCTTATCAAGGGTCCTGTAGGAAGCTGAACGTACCTTGGCCGGGAGATGCGGCGGACTCAGCGCAATTCTGATGGGTCCTGATGGCATTTTTTGGCTGGCATTTGCTTTACCGGATCGCCGCCCCGCCGGAATCATCAGGATTAGGCATGAGGTAATCGACCCCGATCAATGCGGACTCAAGCAGGACGAACGCGATCACGCCGCCGAACAACCCAAAGAACACCAGGGAAAATGCGCATAGCAGCAGCGCGCACGCTATGTCCGCCGCGACCTTGCCGCCCCTCTGTACGGCATCGTCATTTCTGGAAAAATAGCTCATTCGCGGCTCCCTCTTTGATTGCAAGATCAGGATGGCCAATGACGCACCGTCAGCAAGGCAACATTTGCACAGGTACTGTGTGCGCGGGTGAACATTGTAGCAACGCTTTCGCTGGTTCCCTTGTAGGCGGACCAAAGTGCCAACGCAAATGAACCGTGCGAGCGTCGGCTGGGCGGCGGGACTGCACAAAGGCTGGCTGAGAACATGCGCTGCGTTCGCAGTGTCTTGGTTCTCGGAACGTTCGACCATCTCCTGCATTCGCAGACTTGGTGAGGAGCTGCAGTGGTGCCTGCTCAGCCCGATGAGATTGGACCGAGAGAGGAATGCCGGCTCCAAATACCGAAGACCAGCCGAGAGCCAACGAAGGCGGGCTACTCAGGGCCGTCGGCACGGGCGTCATTACCGGCGCTGCAGACGATGATCCTTCCGCCATTGGCACGTATGCGAGCGCGGGCGCGAAGTTCGGTCTGTCGTTTCTCTGGATAGCTCCCGTCCTGCTGCCGATGATGTACGTGGTTGTGTACCTTTCGGCCAAGCTCGGGCGCGTGTATGGCAAGGGGCTGTTCGCGATCATTCGCGACCGCTACCCCCGATGGCTTCTCTACCCGGTGATGATCGTCGCAATGATCGGGAATGTGATCGAGGCCGCCGCAAATCTTGGCGGGATAGCAGCCTCATTGAACTTGCTGCTGCCGATTCCGATCTCAATTATCGTGATTGCGGTATCAATTAGCGTCCTCGCGTTTCAGATGTGGGGGTCTTATGCGCTGCTGCGAAATATCTTCAAGTGGCTGACATTGGCGCTGTTCGCCTATGTGGCTGCAGCTTTCATGGCGAAACCCCATCTGGGAGACGTTGTCCGCAGCACATTGGTGCCTCACATCGAATTCAATCGCGATTTTCTTTCGATGATCGTTGCGTGCATCGGCACGTCGCTTTCGGCGTACATCTACACCTGGCAATCCAACCAGGAGGTAGAGGACCAAATACAAGAAGGCAAACGGACGGTCGCCCAGCGTCGGGACGCGAGCGAGAGAGAACTCGACCGAACTCGTCGGGATGTCCTGATCGGAATGGCCTTCTCCAACGTGATTCTCTATTTCATCATTCTCTCCGCGGGAGCAACGCTCCATGCCTCAGGCAACATTGAAATCGAAACGGCGGCTCAAGCGGCTGCCGCGCTTGAACCATTGGCCGGCGAAGGGGCCAAGATCCTTTTTGCGATTGGTGTGGTGGGTGTCGGTTTCCTGGCTGTGCCTGTGATGACGACCGGGGCTGCGTATGACCTTGCTCAGGGACTTGGAAGGCCGAGCAGTCTGAATGCCAAACCGAGCGAAGCGCCTCTGTTCTATCTGAGTATCGCCGCGGTCACTGTAGTGGCGGTCCTGCTAAATTTTCTCGGCTTCAATCCTATGAAGGCGCTCGTCTGGTCAGGCATCGTTCAGGGCTTTTCGGTTCCGCCCTTGCTTCTCATCATGATGCTGTTGACCAATGACACGAGTGTCATTGGCGGACGGGCGAACAGCCGGTTCACCAATACGCTCGGCTGGATCACGACCGTCGTAACATTCGCTGCTACGGCATGCCTTGTCGTGAGTTGGTTCACGTGATCGATATGTCCAGGCTACGTGCTATTCAGAAGAAGAGAAGCCGCTTCCTTCTGACAGGCGCGACGGGCGACGCAGCGCATCAGCCATTCTCACTGCTTTGCCGATCCTTGCCCCGGATTTGTTTGTGGAGTTTGTTCGCGGCAAAAACAGAATTCAAAACGAATGCGAGCAGAACGATCCAGCACCCCGCCGCAAAGATTGAAAGCATTAAGCTGCGCCTTCGGATCATCGGCTTTCCGCCCGAAAGCGCGTTGCATGGTTTGAATGTGAGGATCCGTCTTGCTGAACCAGGCTGGCAAGTCGCTCGTGCAGCGAGCCGATCGTATTTGCGAGATTATCGCGGCGCGCTCTCAACATTCTGGCGGTAATTGGATAGGCCGGCTTGGAAGCGTCAAACGCTCGCGCGTCCTCCTCCTGTGCCGTAATGTCGAGGTCGATGATCCGGAGGATGCGATCGAGATCGCTGATCAAGCCGCTGATCTGCGCTACTTCTCTTGAGTCGAAACTACTTTCGATCTTAAAATCGCACTGGTGTTCCATTCTTGTGCTCCAGTGTCTCTCGTTGGCACATGCCACGGGTCTGCGCTTACGAGTCGCAACAACCGTGCCAGTCGGCCACTGCAAACAAAA
>JAICIT010000236.1 GCA_025960445.1 Bradyrhizobium sp.
ATTGTCGGGATAAAACACCGAAACATACCAGGCATAGACGCCGCCGGCGAGCCCTGCGACAAGCGCTGAAGCCAGCCACGCGATCACGCGCATCCGCACGACGTTGACACCTGCCATCGACGCACTGACGGCATCCTCTCGCACCGCCTGCAGCGCAAGGCCAAAGCGCGAGTTCTTCAGGAACACCACCGCGCCGAGAGTGAGCGCCAGCACGACAAGGGCGGCAGCATAGGCCAGCGTCGGATTGAACGTTCCCGTGAGCGAGACGCCGTAGGGGCCGCGGGTGATGTTCTCAAGTGCCGGGTTGGCAACGAAATGAAGTACCGCGAGCGACGCCGCGAGATTAGCGATCGCGAAATAAGCGCCGGACAACCGTAATAGTGGCGTCAGCAAAAGTCCGAGCACTACGCCAATCAATCCGGCGGCGAGCACGGCCATGGGTGCGGATGCCTGGTAGTGCATCACCAGAATTGCAAAACCGTAGGCGCCCGCGCCGAAGAACCCGACGTATCCGAATGGCAGGTAGCCCGTAAAACCGTAAATGATGTTCACGCCCTGGGCGAGGATCAGGAAGATCACGAAATTGAACAACAGGAGATGGTTCTGATAAAAGCCGGGCAGCACCGCGAACACGGCAATTAGCGGGACGAGGATGAACAGCGTGTGTCTGACAGCGCTACGCAACGCGCACCCGCCTTCCAAGCAGCCCGCTCGGACGGAGCAGCAGGATAAAGATAAGGAGTACATAGGGCAGCAGGTCGGCCCACGAACTGAGATAAGTCTGCACCAGCATATAACAGACGCCATACACGACGCCGCCGAGCGCGGTGCCCAATGGATTTCCAAGCGAGCCCAGCACGACGATCGCGAATGAGGTGACCGTTGCGTCGGCGCCGAACGCCGGCGTCACCGAACCGAACATGAAGGGGGCGAACACGCCGGCAACCGCCGCCAGGCCCAATCCGACACCAAAAGCCGCCGCTGAGACGCGATCCACATCAATGCCCGTCGCGAAAGCCTCGTCTCGCCGCGACATCACCGCCCGGGTCAGCGTGCCCAGACGGGTCTGATACAAATACACATATACCAACGCGATAGCGATCAAGCTGGTGACGGCCGCGATCACCCAGGCGGCTGGAAATCCTTGTCCGAGAATCTGGACCGGTCCGCTTCCCTCAGGTTTGCCGCCGAACAGCTTTATCTTGATGGTCGAGAACACCGTGCCCAGTGCACGGCTCTGGATTGAACGCTCGCTGGTCCCAAAGAAGATCGTCGTGAGAGCCTCGATCACCTGCGATAGCCCGAAGAACAGGATAATGGAGAGCATCTCCGGGTTGACCGAACCCTGCAGCCGAGGCACGAGCACCCAATACAGCAGCAGACCCGCGAGCACGAACAGCACAAATGCCAGCGGCACCGCGAACAAGGGATCGATTCCGGCCAGCGCGACCACGCCGAACGCGACGAACGCGCCAAGCATCAGGAAGTCGCCATGCGCAAGATTGACTATGCGCATGACGCCAAACACGAGATTGAGGCCGATCCCGACCAGGCTGAAATACAGACCGAACAAAACGCCGGCAACGAGCGCATAGACCAGCATTAGCGCTTCGCTCCCGGCAATTCAGTTTCGATCAGAGATCGCGTCATGGACGCGGATAGACCGGCTTGCCGGTGGCGGTGTCGTGCGGATAGATCGAGACGAACCTGATATGGCCGTGATAGTCGAGTTCGAGTTGCCCGAGCGGAGTCAACTCGCCAATCTGGCCCCCCGTGTCGTCGAGCGCAAAGGTGCCATCGAGCGTTTTGAGTTGCCCGGACAGGCTGAACACCGCACGACGCAATTCTAGCTGATCGAGGCTGTTGGCCACGGAGAGCGTCTTTTCGATCACCAGTCCTGTGGTGTATCCAGCAACGGCATTGAAGCCGAATTCGATTTTGCCGCCGGCGTATTTCTTGTCCCAGGCCGCTTTGTAGTCCTTTATGTCCATACCGAAATTGACTGGATATTGCAGTTCCGAGGGTGGCACGTAGGTGAAAACGTGTTCAAGGCCCTTCTCGCCGACGTTCTTTTCCAGAAGCTCGGTCTCGAGACCCGGATATATCGCGAACAGCATTTTGAACTTGATGCCGACATCCTGCACGTTGCGGAGGAACGCGATATCGTTCGGCGCGTATCCGAAATGGAACACCGCGTCCGGCTGCGTATTGTTGATGTTGTTGATGATCACCGTGTAATTGGTGGTCTCGGTGGGGATGCCCTGATCGTAGACGATCTCGATCGGCGCGCCGGATTCCTTCACAAACTTTCGGAAAGCGTTGGCCTGCGTTCCCGTAAATTCGTTGGTCGAATACAGGATAGCGATCTTCTTGATGCCGAGGCCGGGGCCATCATGTGAAACGAAATCCGCGACCGGCTTGGGCCAGATCGTCGAAACTGGATCGGACATGAGCGCTATATACGGATTGTCCTTGGTAAAGAAGCTCGCGCCCGTCCCGGTCTGATCGAACAGGAACATCTTGTGGTCGCGCGCGATCGCCACCGCGGGTGCTGTCAGCACCGAGCCGGAATCCGCGACCAGTAGATCGACCTTGTCTTGCGTGATCAGTTGATTGTAGAGCGTCGAAGCCGTCGCGGTATTGCTTTGGTCGTCATAGGCGACAAGCTTGACCGGAATCTTCTTGTCAAATGCCTTTACATAGACTCCACCATCCGCGTTTTTCTGGTCGATCCAGAGTTTCAGTGCGCTATGAACCGGCATCGAAATCGACGCGAAGCGTCCGGACGACGCATATAGCGTACCGATCTTGATTTCCGCTGGCGCATCGGCGGCGAGAGCCTGTGTGGCAAACGACAGGCCTGCGGCCAGCAGTGCGCCGGTGAACTTCAACATGGAATCCTCCAATTTTCTTGCTTCTCGAATTCAATCTAGCGCGGCGGATGATAGCGGCACAAGCGCTGGCCATTAGACAATAGTGCGCGTGCCGGAATACGCGCCATGCATAAGCTCACGATGGACCGTTGACGCCGGGGCATCCAATGTCGCATCAAGGCCGGAACCGGCGGACTGCGGCGAGACCGCCGAGGGAGGATCACTGACCATGGCTGAACCTGCGCGCGCAAAACCAAAGCCGACGCCTGAGACCCAGCATTTCTGGGACGGCACACGGGCCGGCGAACTGCGCCTGCAGCGTTGCGACGCCTGCGCCAACGTGTATTTCCCACCGCGCCCGTTCTGCCCGGCCTGCGCCTCGCGCGAGGTCAGCGTCTTGAAGGCGAGCGGCAAGGGAAAGCTTTACAGCTATGTCATCAATCATCGGCCCGCCGCGCCGGGTTTCACCCCGCCCTACGCCATCGCGGTGGTAGAACTTGATGAGGGACCGCGGATGATGAGTAACATTGTCGATTGCCCGCAAACGCCGGAAGCGCTGGAGCTCGACATGAAGCTGGAGATCGCGTTTGAAAAGCTCGACGACGCGATCACTCTTCCGCTTTTCCGTCCGTCAAAGGGCTAATCGCGATGCGCAGGAATCAAGTCGCCGTGGTCGGCGCCGCCGAAACCACCGAACTCGGCGTTATTCCCAACATGTCGCAAATTCAGTTGCATGCGGACGCCGCGCTGAACGCGATCGCCGACGCGGGGCTAAAATTGTCCGATATCGACGGCATCGCTACCGCAGTGGAAACGCCGCAGCAGATCGCGCACTATCTCGGCATCACCCCGACCTGGGTCGACGGAACGTCTGTGGGTGGCTGCTCCTTCATGCTGCACGTTCGCCATGCCGCGGCGGCGATCGAGGCCGGACTTTGCAAAACAGTCTTGATCACTCACGCCGAAAGCGGCAAGTCCATGATCGGAAAGCAGCCGCGCTCGACACCGCCTGATAGCCTGAACGGGCAGTTCGAGTCCCCATTCGGCGTATACGGTCCGCCGAGCATGTTTCCCATTCCCGTGCTTCGGTACATGAAGACTCACGGCATCACGCATGAGCAGCTCGCAATGGTGGCGGTCGTGCAGCGGGAATGGGCGGCGAAGAACCCGCGCGCCACGATGAAGGCGCCGATCACGGTCGATGACGTGCTGAACTCCCGGATGATCGCTTATCCGTTCCGCATCCTGCAGTGCTGCCTTGTGACAGATGGCGGCGGCGCACTGATCCTCACCAGCGCCGATCGCGCCAAGGACTTTCCGAACAAGCCCGTTTATGTCCTTGGCACTGGCGAGAGCGTGGAAACACCGATGGTCAGCCAGATGAAGTCCTTCGACAGTTCGTGCGCATTCAAGGTCGCGGGTCCGCTCGCATTCAAGGAAGCCGGCATTGCGCACAAAGATGTCGACCACCTGATGATCTACGATGCGTTCGCCCATCTGCCGCTCTATGGGCTCGGCGACCTCGGCTTCATGGCGCATGAAGAGGCCGGAAAATTTATAGCCGAGGGCAATACCCGGCCTGGCGGCAAACTGCCGCTCAACACGAATGGCGGCGGGCTTAGCTATATGCATTCGGGCATGTACGGGATGTACGCGCTTCAGGAGAGCGTGCGCCAGATGCGCGGTATCGCGCCGGCGCAAGTCCCGGGCGCGAAGATATCGGTGTGCCATGGCGTCGGCGGCATGTTTGCGGCCAGCGGCACCATCATTTTCACAAACGAGCGTTAGCAGGGCTTCTCCTATTTAGCAGGGCTTCTCCTATCCGGAACAGTCCGTGAGGACCATGCCCAGGATGCGCGCTAGCGGGGTGGAAATCCGGTTGCGGGTGTCGCGCTCTGCGCTCTGAGACAATGGGAATAACAAGCAATCGGCAGCGGGAGTCATCCATGGCGCAGGGCAAATCACTTGAAGGTAAATCGATCGTCGTCACCGGTGCGGGCCGCGGCATCGGCCGCGAGATCGCGCTGCTTTGCGCGGCTGAAGGCGCCAAGATCGTTGTCAACGATCCCGGCGTCGCCGCCGACGGCTCGGGATCGAACGCCTCCCCTGCCGAAGAGGTGGTTGAGGAGATCAAGAAGCAAGGCGGTACAGCGGTTGCGAATTTCGAAACTGTTGCGGAAGCAATTCCTGCCAGCAAGATCGTCAAAACGGCTGTGGACAGTTTTGGCAAGCTCGACGGTGTCGTCAATAATGCCGGCATCCTGCGCGACGCGATTTTTCATCGCATGAGCATCGATGCCTTTGAGTCCGTCATCAAGGTGCATCTCATGGGCTCTTTCTACGTCTCTCA
>JAICIT010000237.1 GCA_025960445.1 Bradyrhizobium sp.
CTGTCCTTGATGCCGAGCCGTCGCTGTTCGGGGCTGTCGACCAGGAAAAGCCCGCCGAAAGACCAGAAGGCTTGGCCGCCAAGGCTTTGCTCGCCTTCCTGATCGACGACGATGACGCGTTTGCCGGCTTTAGCGATTTCGGTTGCGGCAACGAGTCCCGAAAGACCCGCTCCGACCACGATTACGTCCGCATCCCCAGCCATTGACTGCATCTCCCCGATTTTCTCACGCGATTGAGCGCCGCGGGTGATCGGCGGTCAACGGAAAATGCCGCTCAAAGCGGCCATAACACGCGCCCGCCATTGTGCTTGTTCCAGCTTTGACGATCTCGCGAGGAAGGTGCAGCCGACCGGCAACACGTCATTTGAATTTGATTTGATCCACTTCTTCCATCTGGACAAAATTCCAATCTCGAAACATCCTGCGGACCGTCTTGCATCACTCAAGATCATCAGATTCGGGTTCGACAGATTTGGACTGGGGCTGGGGCATGAAATCGGTCACGGGGCTGCTCGCGTTGATTCTCCTGTTGGCGGGGGTTGGGGCGAGTCATGCGGTGGTTCGAATTGCTGACGATCGCGGCGGCCGGATCGGCACCTACGTCGACAGATATCAGGGCCTGCGCAGCTCCGGCGAGGCGGTCATCATCGACGGCCTGTGCGCCTCGGCTTGCACCATTGTGCTGGGCGCCGTTCCCCATGACAGGATCTGCGTGACCTCGCATGCCAATCTCGGCTTCCATGCGGCCTGGGATTTCGGCGCGAATGGCCGCGCGGTAACCAATCCCGAAGCGACGCAGATGCTGTATTCGATGTATCCGTCCGCGGTGCGGCGGTGGATCGCGCAGCGCGGCGGTCTGAGACCGCAGATGATCTTCCTGCGTGGCAGGCAGTTGATGAACATGTACCGGCCTTGTTATCTCGACGCCCAGGCTTCGACGCCCCGATCCGCGTCCAGCCGCCGGGACCGCGATTCACACCAGCATCGTATGACGATGCCCATCCCGGCCGTGCTTGCCCGTCAGCCCGACTAGCCCTATCTGAGATGAGAGGCAGGTGAGTGGCGGCAGAGCCACTCACCGATGCCTGTTCAATCAGATCGTCGCATGGCCAAGCCGATTTCCGCCGACCAGCAGGTTACCGCCCCATCGCTCGCGCGAAAGGCCTCTGCCATCGCCGCCGCTGGCGGCGCAGCCCTCGGCGCGGTGCTTCTGCTCGCCGCAGTTGTATTGTGGTTCCGCTATGGCTCGACCGTCTTCTTCGAAACGATCGTTGCCGGCATCGCGGGCTGCTTCTGATCCGAATACAAGGAATTCATGATGGATCGGACCACCCGCCCGCTGGTCATCGCCGCAGCATTCTCCGGCAGCCTCGTCATTGGCCTGCTATTGATGCTGTGGGGGATGGGCGGATTGCGAAATGTGGCGGCGCCCGCCGCAATCGGCGGTCCGTTTCAGTTGGTCGATCAGAGCGGGCATACGGTGACAGACAAGAGCCTACAGGGCCACCCGAGCCTGATTTTCTTTGGCTTTACCCATTGCCCGGACGTTTGCCCAACCTCGCTGTTCGAAATGTCCGAGGTGCTGCGGGCGATGGGCAAGGATGCCGACCGGGTCAATGCCTATTTCATCTCGGTCGATCCGGAGCGCGACACCGAACAGGCGATGAAAGACTACCTGTCGAGCTTCGACCCGCACCTGAAAGGTTTGACCGGCAGTCCCGATCAGATCGCCAAGGTGATTTCCGCCTATCGGGTTTATGCCCGAAAAGTTCCGCTCAAGGACGGCGACTACACCATGGATCACACGGCGCTGGTCTATTTGATGGATCGTGACGGCAAGTTCGTGTCGCCGTTCAACCTGAAGCGCACGCCTCAGGAAGCCGCGGCCGACCTTAAACATTACCTCTGACACGCAAACGAAATTCGCCTTATCGGCTGGATCGTCTATAAGGCCGTCGAGTTCGAGAAAACCGTCGGCAATGCGATCCCAGACAAGCTCAGTTCTACACCTGATGTCGATTCAACGGACCCGTGCCGTCCTGGCGATCTTAGGGGTGTCGTTTGCAGTTTTGCTGGCCGCTGTGCTTTCCGGAGGACCCGCACAGGCGCAAGGCGCCGCTAAACCCGGAACGGGCGCGGCGCCGCAGGCCGTCCCCGGCTTTTGGGATCCGAGGCGGCGTCCGGACCGGCCCGATCTCTCCCGTCTCACGGTGATCCGGTTTCTCACCGAAACCGATTATCCCCCGTTCAACTTCACCGGGCCGGATGGCAATCCAGCCGGCTTCAATGTCGATCTTGCCCGGCAGCTTTGCGACGAAATCAAAGTTACCTGCACCATTCAGATGCGGCGCTTCGAAACGTTGCTTGATGCGCTCTCCAGCAATCGCGGCGATGCCATCATCGCCTCGCTCGCGGTGACGCCGCAGTTGCGCGCCCGGGTCGACTTCACCGATCCGTATTACCGCGCGCCAGCACGGTTCGTGTCGCGGCGCGACGCGGTGATGCCGGAAGTTCGTCCCGAATACCTCGAAGGCAAGAAGGTCGGCGCCATCGCCGGCTCGTCGCACGAGGCTTACCTCAAGGCGATGTTCACTGACGCCGAGCTGCATTCCTATCCCAATGATGAGGCGCTTAGGCTGGCACTGCGGCGCGGCGAGGTTGATTTCATTTTTGGCGACGCCATCTCGCTCGCGTTCTGGATCAACGGGACGGACTCGGCCGAATGCTGCGCATTCTCCGGCGGACCGTTCGTCGAGAGTCGCTACTTCGGTGAGGGCATCGGGATCGCCGTTCGCAAGGGCAACGATCTGTTGCGGCAGGCGCTGAATTGGGCGCTGTTTCGGGTGTGGGAAAAGGGACGCTACACCGATCTTTGGCTGCGCTATTTTTCGGTAAGTCCGTTCTGAGGATCTTGGAGCTGGCCAGTCCGCATCTTCGGACCTTCCGGAATCATCGCAATCACGCTGGAATTTTGCATTTTGAGGCGGAAGCGCTAGGTTCCGCCTCACGGAGACCCCTTTGATGTCCATTGTCGATGTTGCCGCAACTCCAGGCGATCTGCGCTCGCTCGCCGAGCAGTCTAACGCATGGCCGTTCGAGCAAGCAAAACAGATCGTGGCGCGGCTGAAGAAAAAGCCAAAGCAAGAGGTGCTGTTCGAGACTGGCTACGGGCCATCGGGCCTGCCGCATATCGGCACTTTCGGCGAAGTCGCGCGCACCACGATGGTGCGTCACGCGTTTCGCGTACTCACCGAGGACAAGATCAAGACCCGCCTGATTGCGTTTTCCGACGACATGGATGGCTTACGCAAGGTGCCGGATAATGTACCGAACAAGGAGATGCTGTCCGAACATCTCGGCCGGCCGCTGACCGCCGTGCCGGATCCATTTGGCACTCATCCCAGCTTCGGCGCGCACAACAACGCGCGACTGCGCGCTTTTCTTGACACCTTCGGTTTCGACTACGAATTCGCGAGCTCGACCGATTACTACAAGTCGGGAAAGTTCGACGGGACGCTGCGGCTGATGCTCGAGCGTATCGAAAAGGTGATGGCGATTATGCTGCCGTCGTTGCGTGAGGAGCGCGCGGCGAGTTATTCGCCCTTCCTGCCGATCTGTCCGCGCACCGGTGTGGTGCTTTATGTCCCGATCGTGGCGCACGATGCGAAAGCCGGCACCATCTCCTATGACGATCCGCAAACCCGCGAGCGCACCACGCTTCCGGTAACCGGTGGTCATTGCAAGCTGCAATGGAAGCCGGACTGGGCGATGCGCTGGGCCGCGCTCGGCATTGACTATGAAATGGCGGGCAAGGATCTGATCGATTCCGTAAAGCTGTCGGGGAAGATCTGCGCGGCGCTCGACGGTACGCCGCCCGAGGGATTCAACTACGAGCTTTTTCTCGACGAAAAGGGCCAAAAGATTTCCAAGTCAAAGGGGAACGGCCTCACCATTGATGAATGGCTGCGCTACGCGCCGCCGGAATCGCTGTCGTTGTTCATGTACCGCGAGCCGAAGTCCGCGAAGCGGCTGTATTTCGACGTGATCCCCCGCAACGTCGATGATTATCAGCAGTTTCTCGAAGGCTTTCCCCGCCAGGATGCACGTCAACAGCTTGCAAACCCGGTCTGGCACATCCATGCGGGCCACCCTCCGAAGTCAGACATGCCCGTCACCTTCCAGCTCCTGCTTACGCTGGTGTCGTCCTCAAATGCGGAAAACGCTGCGACGCTATGGGGGTTCATTGGGCGTTATCGACCGGGCGTGACGCCGCAAACACATCCCAAGCTGGATGCGATGGTCGGGTACGCCATAAACTATTATCGGGACTTCGTGGCGCCCACGAAGCAATTCCGCGAGCCGACCGACACTGAACGCGCCGCGCTTCAGGATCTGCGCGATGCGCTGTCGCAACTACCGGCGCAGTCTTCCGCCGAGGACATCCAGAACGTGGTCTACGAGATCGGCCGGCGCGAGCCGTTCCTCGATCCGGTCAAGAAGGGTAAGGACGGCCGTCCGGGCGTTTCGCTCGACTGGTTCAACATGCTCTACCAGGTGCTGCTCGGCCAGGAGAAAGGCCCTCGTTTCGGATCGTTTGTCGCGGTCTATGGTCTGACGAACGCCGTCGCGATGATCGACGGGGCCTTGGCGAGGTCGGCGTAAGCTTGTACGCGAACTTTAGAACGCGCGGCTGGCGGAGACCGGGCCGGTGCGGCGACGAACCGGCATGGCAGGCCCGCCGCAATTTCAGCCGGACCGGCCCCATTTTAGGCTAACATGCGGGCCGAACGATCCAGGCCGCCGTCGAGGGGCAACACAGGGAGGACGCTCATGCAGTTCAGGGTTTCGCCGAACACGCTCGGAGACAGCAGCGCACAGGAATGGCAGGCGCGCGTCGATCTGGCGGCGGCCCACCGGCTCGCCTTCATGCAGGGTTTCAGCGAGGGCATTTTCAACCACCTGACCCTGGTGGTGCCGGGCCGCAGGGATCGTTATTACCAGATTCCGTTCGGGATGCACTGGTCCGAGGTAACGGCTTCATCCTTTATGGAAGTCGGTATCGATGACGGTGCGGTCAAGCGCGGCGAAGGTGAAGTCGAACGCTCCTGCTACTGCATCCACGCGCCCATCCACAAGGCGCTGCCGCAAGCCAAGGCCGTGTTTCACACCCACATGCCCTACGCCAGCGCGCTCACCCGTCTCGAGGACCCGCGCATCAA
>JAICIT010000238.1 GCA_025960445.1 Bradyrhizobium sp.
CGATCTCGCCGCGTACACCGCGCGAGTTTTGCATCGTGTAAAGCCATCTGAAATTCAGAGGGCGCAGGGAATGCCGGGCGCTCGATGCACCCGCAGCCTCGCATGCAAAATAAAAAAGCATACGAGCGTAGTCACCACGGTCACGCCGAGATCATCCGGCATTCCCCGCGCAATGGTTTACGACTTATAACGTGATCTCCCCGGTGATCGGGCTTTATTGTCACCGTCGCCAGTGGAATTACTTCCGCCAGCTTGATGCCAGCGTCGAGGCATCAGAACCACACGACTTCGCCGTCCGCTTCACGCGCTGTTCGTCCGCAGCACATCAGCGTCCACCGCATCCCGTCCCGCGTTCGTGACGATCGCGAGCCGCCCCTCTTGGTGGGACGAGACGGCGGTGCTTATGAAGCGATTTGGGTCAACCGAGAACGGAAATATTTTCCCAAACAGGGCTGGACAGGGCCCAAATCAACGCAGCCGGCACCCAACCCAATGCGCCAGAAAGCAGCGCATTTACCCCACGTTACAGGGTTGCTCGTAAGTTTTCGCCTGGTGCGGGATGTCCGCTTTACAGGCAAAGTAAGATGTTAAAGGTTTATCAGTGCATCGCCACCGCCCACGATCTGAGGCTTGTGGGCCTTGCCGCCGTGGTTTGCATCCTGGCGTCGTATACGGCGATAAACCTGCTTCGCCACGCCGCGAAATCCCATGGTCGAATGCGGGCCGTTTGGCTGGGCGTTTCCGCTATCTCAACCGGCTTCGGGATCTGGGCCACGCACTTCATAGCGATGCTCGCGTTCACGCCGGGAATCCCCAGCGGCTACAACATTATGTTAACCATCCTGTCACTGGGCGCCGCCATCCTGCTGACCGACGCCGGCCTTGGAGTTTCCCTCATCCGGAACTGGCGCCATGGGCCCTGGCTCGGCGGCGCGATTGTTGCGGGCGGCATTGCCTCGATGCACTACATCGGGATGGCCGCGTTCGAAATAGCCGGCGTCATCCTCTGGGATCCTGTTCTTGTCGTCACCTCGATCGTGCTCGGGGCCGCAATCGGCGCCATTGCACTTCCCGTCGGGCTTCATGGCCACGGGGAAAAATGGAAGATCAGCGGCGCTGTGCTGTTGACGCTGGCGATCTGCAGCCATCACTTCACGGCAATGGGCGCCGTGTCGATCATTCCCGACCCAACGATGGAGATTTCACAATCAGCGTTGCCGGCGGGTTGGCTTGCAATTGCGGTCGCGATAGCGAGCTTCGCTATTATCGGGTTGGCGCTAGCCGGAGTTGTGATCGATATCCGCGATCATCGCCGCTCGCAGCTTGAGATCGAGCGAATGCGCGATCTTGCCAACGCCTCTGTTGAAGGACTTCTAGTTTGCGACGGAGATGTCATCGTCTCCGTGAATACAAGTTTCTCCGACCTGACTGGCTTCGCCGCAGCCAATCTGGTCGGATCAAAGCTGGCGCGCTGCTTTCCAGACCAGTTTGCCTGCGCAAAGCTACTGTCCCGGTCCGAGCTGACGGTCGAAACGCAACTGCGTCACTCCGACGGCTCGCTTAGCCCGGTCGAATTGATACTGCGGCCGATCGAATTTGCAGGACGACCGCACGACGTTGTCGCCGTTCGCGATCTGAAGGCGCGCAAGGATGCCGAACAGCACATTTATTTTCTGGCACATCATGATGCATTGACTTCGCTTCCCAACCGCAACCACTTCAATAGCCGGATCGACCAGGAGATTGCCGCCTTGGGTGCGGGGAAGAGTCTTGCCGTGCTCTGTCTCGACCTCGACCGCTTCAAGGAAGTCAACGACCTGTTCGGGCATGCCGCCGGAGACAAGGTGCTGCAGAAAGTCGCGTCGCGAGTCAGCGCGGTCCTTGGAGAGCGGCAGATGATGGCGCGCCTTGGCGGTGACGAGTTCGCCGTCCTGATGCCTCACGCCGCACCAGCTTCTGCAAGCCGGCTTGCCGAGGCAATCCTTGAAGCTTTGCGCGCGTCCGGCGGTGCGTCAGAAACTGACATTGCCACCAGCATTGGCATTGCGCTTTATCCTGACGACGCAACCGATCGCGAGTCCCTTCTTAGTCACGCCGATACGGCCCTCTATCGTGCAAAGACCGAAGGTCGCAATACCTATCGGTTTTTCGAAGCAAAAATGGGTGCCGAGGTTCGCGAACGTCGAATGCTTGAGCACGATTTGCGTCACGCCACCACGCGCGACGAGTTGCGACTGGTGTACCAACCTCAAAAAGATTTGAGCACCAACACGGTAATCGGCTTCGAAGCTCTGTTGCGCTGGAAGCATCCGTCACGGGGTGAGATTTCACCAGCGGACTTCATCCCGATTGCGGAAGAAACTGGAGCCATTCTCCAAATCGGAAGTTGGGTGTTGAAGACGGCGTGCCGCGAGGCCGTTACCTGGACACAGCCGCTAACGATCGCTGTCAATGTTTCGAACGTGCAGCTCTACGATCCCAATTTCGTCCGCGAACTGCATCAAATCCTCCTCGAGACCGGGCTTCCCCCGCGACGCCTGGAGCTCGAAATCACAGAAACGGCTCTGGTGCGCGATTTCACTCGGGCGCTGGCAATGCTGCGGCAGATCAAGGCAATTGGTGTCCGAATTGCGATGGACGATTTCGGCACGGGCTATTCGTCGCTGTCGAACTTGCGCGCATTTCCGTTCGACAAGATCAAGATCGACGGATCCTTCATCAAAGCTGTCAACTCCAACAACCAGGCCGCAACTATCGTGCGTGCCGTACTGGGGCTTGGACGCGGGCTTGGCCTTCCCGTGCTCGCCGAAGGCGTGGAGACCGACGCTGAACTGCGATTCCTTCAGCACGAAGCCTGCGATGAAGTCCAAGGTTACCTGCTCGGACGTCCTGGCGCGATCAGTGGTTTCCGCGACCTCACTCACGGGGAAACTACATCCGACGCGAGCGATGAGACCAGCGACGCGCCAGCAAAAATCGCCTGAAAACAGCGGAGCGGTCGCGTTCTCTCGCCCGTTGACACGGTGATCGCGTACTGATCTTCATCCGATTTGCGGCGCCGCCTGCACCCGCCTTGGCAAGGATCGGCGGCCAAGCCGAATAGTTCCCACTGTTAATCAACAGCTCTGTCTGCCGCACCGGCTCGCCGGCCCGCAAGGCCGTTGGCGTTTCACGAGCATTTGCGTTGAGGGAACAAGGCAGACGTAGCGCTCGAGGAGGCCCCGGAACGTTATCAGAAAGATGGCATTCCCCTTCGAAGCAAAGGAGGCGCCGATGCAAGGCAAGAAGCTGATGCAAGGCAAGAAAACGCACGAGCAGCAGGTTCGAATCCTGGAACGAAAGCCTGATGTTCCGGACGCGCGACAGACCGATGCATCCATGAACCGGACCGGGCGCGACGACCGCGCTCATATTCCCAAACAGAATGTCCGTCAGAGCGACTTTCCCGTCAGCCGGGGCGGTCTGCACCAGGAAAGCGATCATAACAAGCATAATGATCGCGGGCAGGCGCACCACAAGCCGCAGCAACATAAACCGGCCGAGGAGAAGCAATGATAGCTCAGCGGAAGAGACATGGACGTTAATGGAGTTAGCGATGTCAAAGGGTGGCAAAAAGCATTTTGGGCCGGGCACTCAGGGCAAGGGCGACGGAACCGGAGGGCTTACGGACCTTCCAAAGGACAAGATCGGCGAGAACATGGTGCTTTCTAATAGGGATAAATCGCAGCATACCGATGAGCGCGGGATGGACAGCAAGCGCATTCAATCGGAACAGTTGCAGGATCACTCAGCCAATCGTCTCGACGACGACACGGAATAAAGACGTCATTGGCGCGTTTTCGAGCGAGGTGGCCCCCGGTTCGCGTGAAGAAAATGCGTCAGAAGAAGAAGCTAGCGCGTGCTTCGCGGCAGAGATGAGCGGGAGGAGGGACCGCCGCGCTCTTTTAACTTGAAATACAAAATGCCCAGCAACAGGCAAAGGCTCGCTGAATTCGCAATGATGATGATTATGTCGCCCTGTAGAAACCCGTAAACAACCCAGGTCGCCACTCCCAAGCCCAGAATGAGAAACATCTTGAGCGAGAGATCACCCGCCGAGTTGGTTTCCCAGCATTTCTTCAGCTGCGGAAAATAGGAGATGGTGGTGCAGAAGGCAGCGAACAGACCGATACCAGTATTCATCGCCTAGCAATGAAATGCGCTGATGTTCGTTCCGGTACTAGCTGCTGTAACGCAGCGGCGTGTATTTCGGATCGCGTGCGCTAACAGAAATTTACCTAACGCAGCCCCAATACATTGTACCACAATTCCGAGTCGCCCGCGCGTGCCGCTATCCTGGGCGAACCGGAGGCCGTCGCCGACCCGCTGCTCGCTGCTGTCACGATGCTCGGCTGTCCTCGAACTCGTCTGAGGTTTCGTTCGAGCCACCTGCTTCTGTTTGGCTGAGCTTAGGTCTGGCTTGGGAGTTCCGGTTCTGCTCTCACCAGTGGTCACGCTAGGCTGCGGCGCCCCACGCGCATCATGATCGCTGAGCATTGCGGCCCGGCCGTCTCCGGGTTTTCGTGCTGTACCGTGATGCTCCGTGTCGGGATTGGTGCGATTGCGCGACCTTGTCTCATCAGTCGCAACGGAATCAGCGGGTGCCTGATTGGCCGCATGATCGGCCGGCTGAGCTGCGACATTCTTTCCGCGATCTTTGGCGGTATCCGCGTGGCCATCGCTGGACTTCATTGAGGGCGCGGCTGGATTGATTGCCGGGCCAGGAGCGGTTGTCGCGACCTCAGAGGTAGCCGACTCATGGCGATGACGCTCGATCATCTCCTGACATTGCATCGAAAAAACCAGATCACCACCGGCCGTGAGACCGATCGGCGCGCAGCCCCTTGGCACATTGTCAGTCGTTCGAAGCTTTGAGTCACCTCCGACGGCATTGGGCTGTTCGGTAGGTTTTGCCTCTTGATCGACGTTGTTTGAACGTTCGCCGGCGTCAGTGCTTGCGGAATTTCCGCCGCTGGCCTGACGGTCGGCTGCTATCCCGCTCATTCTGATTGGTGCGGATTTATCGGGAGCATTGCTGTTATGGACAGTTGTTTTCTCGGTCGGAAATGCCTCGGGCGCGGACAGCCATTGCAAGCCTGCATATGCGCCGCCCAACAACATCGAAACAGCAACAAGGTATCCGAACAGAGCAGGCATGACACTCCCATCCAG
>JAICIT010000239.1 GCA_025960445.1 Bradyrhizobium sp.
AGAAACGGCAGTTCCGTTGATCCAGGGTTGCCGAACACTTTGCGAATGCCGAAGCCGCGCAAGAGTTCGAGCGTCGCCTGCTTGACGCTGACGGGCTTTGTACTTGCTTTCGATCCTTCACGCGCCAAGGTGAGTTACTCCCGGTAGCGAATCTCGATTGAGCAAGCGCAGGCTCACCACGTCGCGGTGCCCTTCATGGTCGGCTGACCCGCCGAGTTCGCGGTCCACATCTCCATGCCGGCGCCGGCTTCATTGGCGTTGACGCTGAACTCACTGCCTTCAAACAGCGGCTGCACCCCACGATAAACAAACTTTTTCGGCGCGGTCCCGCCGTGGAGCTTGGCCGCGAATTCCACCAGGAATGCCGCCTGCATTGGTCCGTGGAAGATCAAGCCAGGATAGCCCTCAACCTTGGTGACATAGTCGCGGTCGTAGTGAATGCGGTGGCCGTTGAAGGTCAGCGCCGAATAGCGAAACAGCAGCACGGGATCGGCCATATGGGTTTCGCGGTGCTTTGCAGTGGGCGGCGCAGTGGCCGGCTTCACCGGGGCCGAAGGCTCCGAGGTGGACATGTCGCGATAGACAATGTCCTGCCGCTCGCGGATGGCCGCTCCGCGCGATGTCGTGATCAGATGGTCCACCGAAACGAAACACAGCATGCCGGTGCTGCCGGTTTTCATGGTCACGTCCGCGATGCGCGAGGTTCGAGTGACCTCATCGCCGACGCGCAGCGCCTCAAATATTTCCAGCTCGCCGCCGGCCCACATCCGGCGTGGCAATGGCACGGGCGGCAGGAAGCCGCCGCGGGTGGGATGCCCGTCAGGCCCCAGTTCCGACATCGGATAAACCTGCGGCGCGAGGCACCAGTGCACCGTGAATGGTGCGGCATCGCCCCGCTTCGGCTCGTCGATATCCATGAACAACGTGGCGCGCAGTCCCTTGACCAGTTGCGCGGTGACGATATCGGAGGCTTGGGTGCTGCGGCCGACCCACTCGCGCAAATGATCCAGATCGGGTTTTTCAGTCATGAGGACTTAATCCGGGCACGGGAGGGTTTGGCGGTACTGATGCATTCACCGATGGCGGGGACGCCGCGATAACGGCGCGGCGTGTCGATGAAGATGGCGGCGGGCGCCGGATAGCTCACCGGCCCGGCCGGCGTTTCGACCTCGATGCGGCGCAAATGCGGGTGCACCGCCAACTCAGCCATCGAATTGACCTCGGCACAGGCGATATCTGCATCTGACAGGCGCTTCAACAGTTCGTCGCGCCTCATGGTGGCAAAGATCCGCCCAACGGTGTCATCGGTAAGCGCGCGATGGCGAACGCGCTCCACCATCGTCGAAAACCTGGGATCGTTGGGCAGATCAGGCCGTCCCAGAACATCCGAGCAAAGTTTTTTCCACTCGCGTTCGCTCTGGATCGAAATCAGGATGTCCTTGCCGTCGCCTGACCGAAACACGCCGTAAGGCGCGATCGATGGATGTGCAAGGCCCATCCGCTGCGGCGGGTTGCCGGCTTCGGCGTTGAGCAGCGGCACCGACAGCCAGTCGGCCATTACGTCGAACATGGAAATTCGGATGTCGGCGCCCCCGCCGTCGCGGGAGCGCGCGATCAACGCCTCGAGGATGGCGGCGTGCGCGGTCGCGCCGGTCGCGATATCGACGATCGACACGCCGACCCGCGACGGGCCGTCCGGCCCGCCGGTGATCGAGGCAAGCCCGCTTTCGGCCTGGATCAGGAGGTCGTAGGCCTTGCGGTGCGCGTAGGGACCCTCGTCGCCATAGCCGGAAATGGTGCAGCAGATCAGCTTGGGGTAGTCCTTGCGCAGGCGCTCCAGCGTGAATCCGAGCTTGTCCATCGAACCGGGCTTTAGGTTCTGGATCAAGACGTCGGCGCCGGCGATCAGGTCTTCGAGGTCGGCGCGGCCTTTGCTGGTGGCAAGATCGATCACCACGGAATCCTTGCCGCGGTTGAGCCAGACGAAATAGCTGCTTTGTCCTTTTGCCGCCGCATCGTAGCCGCGCGCAAAGTCGCCTTCCGGCCGCTCCACCTTGATGACGTGGGCGCCGGCGTCGGCCAGCCGCGAGCTGCAGAACGGCGCGGCGACCGCCTGTTCGACGGCAATGACGGTCAGTCCTTCAAGCGGCAGCATCTGTTGTCCTCAGTAGGAGCGGGGCATGCCCAGCACGTGCTCGGCAAGGTAGGACAAGACCAGATTGGTCGAAATCGGCGCCACCTGATACAGCCGGGTCTCCCGGAACTTGCGCTCCACATCGTATTCCTCGGCAAACCCGAAACCGCCGTGGGTCTGCACGCATGCGTTTGCGGCTTCCCAGGACGCGTCAGCCGCGAGCATCTTGGCCATGTTGGCCTCGGCGCCGCAATCGATGCCGGCTTCATACTTGCGCGTCGCTTCCTTGACCATCAGTTCGGCGGCGCGCATCGCCGCATAGGACTTGGCGATCGGGAACTGAATGCCCTGGTTCTGACCGATGGGACGGCCGAACACCGCGCGCTCCTTGGCATAGCTGGAAGCCTTGGCGATGAACCATTTGGCGTCGCCGATGCATTCCGCGGCGATCAGGATGCGCTCGGCATTCATTCCGGAGAGGATATAGCGGAAGCCCTTGCCTTCCTCGCCGACCAGGTTTTCGGCCGGAACGCGAAGATCAGTGAAGAAAACTTCCGTGGTCGAATGGTTCATCATGGTGCGGATCGGGCTGATGGAGAGCCCGTGATCCTTGGCTTCCTTCATATCGACGATGAACACCGACAGGCCATCGGTGCGCTTCCTCGATTTTTCTTTGGGCGTAGTTCGCGCCAACAGGAGCATCAGGTCGGAATATTCGGCGCGGCTGGTCCAGATCTTCTGGCCGTTGACGATGTAGCTGTCATTGCCTTCGCGCCTGGCAAAGGTCTTCAGCGATGAGGTATCGGTGCCGCTCGTCGGCTCGGTGACGCCGAACGCCTGCAGCCGTAATTGGCCGCTCGCGATCTTCGGAAGCCATTTGGCTTTTTGCTCGTCGCTGCCGTGCCGCAGCAGGGTGCCCATCGTGTACATCTGGGCGTGACAACCACCGCCGTTGCAGCCGGCGCGCTGGATTTCTTCGAGGATGGCGGCTGCCGCCGATAATTTCAGGCCGGCGCCGCCATATTCCTCCGGGATCAGTACCGAAAGATAGCCGGCCTCCGTCAGCGCGTCGACAAACGCCTGCGGATAGGCCATTTCGCGGTCCAGCTTGCGCCAATATTCGCCGGGGAATTGCGCGCACAGCTTGGCAACGGCGTCACGGATATCGGCGTAGTCTTCTTGTTCTGTTGCGGTCATCGTAGCTCGGCTGAGAGGTCAAGGCAGCGCGCCGCCGCGGCCGCCGTAAAGCCCCCGGAATGGGTGGGCTTCGGCGAGGCGCGGCGAATTCAAGCTGCTGTTCAAGGGTCTGTTCAATTCAGGAGGGAATGCGTACCGGCAGCGACTCGATCCCGCGCACGAAGCTCGAGTAGACCCGCTTCGGCTCGCCTACCACCTCGATGCGGTCGAACCGTTTCAGCATCTCCTGCCAAACGATTTTCAGTTGCAGTTCAGCGAGCCGCATGCCGACGCAGCGGTGAATGCCGAATCCGAACGACAGATGCGTGCGGGGCCGGGCGCGATCGATGATGAACTCGTTGGGATTGTCGATGCCTTCCTCGTCACGATTACCGCTGACGTACCACATCACCACCCGGTCGCCCTTGCGGATTTTCTTATCCCCGATCTCGGTATCGACCAGCGCGGTGCGGCGCATGTGGGCGAGCGGCGTTTGCCAGCGAATAACCTCCGGCACCATCGAGTCGATCAGCCCCGGATTGTCCCGCAGCTTTTCATACTGCTCGGGATATTCGTTCAGCGCCAGCACCGACCCGCTCATGGTGTTGCGCGTGGTATCATTGCCACCGACGATCAGCAGGATGATGTTGCCCATCAGGTTGTCGGCGTCCATGTGACGCGTGGCTTCACTGTGCGCCATCATCGAGATCAGATCATTTCGCGGCTCGGCGTTGACGCGCTCGTTCCAGAGTCTCGAAAAATACGCCGCGCACTCATCCATCTCGGCGCGGCGCTGTTCCGCCGATTCAACGATCCCGCTTTTCGGCAACGCCGTCGATACGTCGGACCATCGGGTCAGCTTGCGGCGTTCCTCGAACGGAAAATCGAACAGCGTTGCCAGCATCTGGGTAGTCAATTCGATCGATACCCGATCGACGAAATTGAAGGTCTCGTCGCGGGGCAGGGCGTCGAGAACTCTGCCGGTGCGCTCGCGGATCAGGATCGCAAGCTCGTCCAGATGCGTCGGCGTAAACATCGGCGACACGGTCTTGCGCTGGGCGGAGTGCCGCGGCTGATCCATCGCGATGAAGCTCGGCCAATCGTAGCCGGGGGGCACGTCCCGGATCGAGATACCACCAAGCGAGACGTCCGACGAGAAGACGCCGTGATTGGTGTCGACCTGCATGATGTCGTGGTATCGCGTCACCGACCAATACGGTTCGATCGGCGCATTCGTGCAGTAATGCACCGGTTCTTCCTTGCGCAGTCGCTCGAACCAGGGCCACAGCGTGTCATCCTGGAACAGCCGGGGCGCGCCGGGATGGAAGTCCTTTAGCGGCGTGGAATAGGCTTCTTCACGCGCCAGGCGTTGAAGTTCAGCCTTGTCCGGTCGGACGGGTGTCTGAATGTTCATAGGCGATTCGATCCCAATATCCTCGTCGGTAGCATGATCAGCCGGCGATCCGGACTGGCAGGGTCTCATAGCCTTTCACAAAGCTCGAATACACCCGCTTGGGCTCCTCGACCAACTCAATCTTTCCAAAGCGCTTCAGGATTTCTTCCCAGATGATCTTCAACTGAAGCTCAGCGAGCCGGAGCCCGACGCAACGATGAATGCCGAACCCGAATGAGATATGGGTCCGCGGGCGGGCCCGGTCGATGATGAATTCGTAAGGGCGATCGATCACTTCTTCGTCGCGGTTGCCCGAGACGTACCACATCACGACCTTGTCGCCCTTGTTGATCTGCTTGCCGCGGAACTCGATGTCTTCAAGCGCGGTCCGCCGCATGTGTGCCAAGGGCGTCTGCCAGCGGATCACTTCCGGCACGAAGCTGTCTATCAATTCGGGATTTTCTCGCAACTTGCGATACTGGTCCGGATTCTTGTTCAAGGCATA
>JAICIT010000240.1 GCA_025960445.1 Bradyrhizobium sp.
CGTGCACGGGGCCGTGCACCTTCACCACGCCATCAACGAAGTCGCGCTGTTCCGGCAGACGCACCAGGCGGCGCGGTTGCGCATCATGATCGACGAGCGGGAGCGCATGGCCGAGCTGATCGCGGATGGAATACTGGTGGCCACGCCGGCGGGATCGACCGCATATAATCTCTCGGCGCAGGGGCCGATCATCCCAATCAACGCCGCCCTTCTGGCGCTCACACCAATTAGCCCGTTTCGTCCGCGCCGCTGGCGCGGTGCACTACTGCCCAACACCGCCTACGTCGTTATCGAGGTATTGGAGAGCGAAAAGCGCCCCGTGGCGGCGGTCGCCGACCATGATGAGGCGCGCGATGTTCGGCGCGTCGAAGTGCTGTCGGACAAAAGCATTTCGATGCGGATGCTATTCGATCCCGGGCATAGCCTCGAAGAGCGAATTCTGAGCGAGCAATTCGGCTATTGAGGCTTGATTCTCCGCTGCGCTCTTGAGAGCCGCAACTATTCTTTAACGGTCGGCGCGATATGGTTAACGCCGGGTATACCGTTCTGCTCGGTGCCCCAAGGCATGGTCATGTTCCGCATCGATTTCAATAAGCTGCGATTTCTTGTGTGCGACGACAATCCCCACATGCGGCGCATTCTACGGACGCTGTTGCATTCGTTCGGCGCGCGCGAGGTGTACGAGGCCGAGGACGGCGCCACCGCGCTGGAGATGTACAGCCACTATGTTCCCGATATCGTCATCACTGACTGGTCGATGCCGATCTTTGATGGTCTCGAACTGGCGCAGATGATCCGGCAGCCGGAATCGAAGGGCAATCCGTTCGCCCCCATCATCATGTTGACCGGGCACTCCGAGAAGCGGCGCGTTACGGTGGCGCGCGACGCCGGCGTGACCGAATTCCTCGCGAAACCGATCTCGGCCAAGGGGCTTTATCAGCGCATCCTCAACGTCGTTGCCAATCCGCGCCCGTTCATCAAGACGAAGACTTATTTCGGACCGGACCGGCGGCGCAATACCAGCAACGCCTATATCGGGCCAGAGCGCCGCGTCGGCGGCGAAGTGGAAGTGCTTCAGCAGCCATCGCTGCTCGACAAGGCACGCACCGCCGTTTAATCGCGCGAAGGACATCATCATGGCGAGGGACACGCGCGGCACGATCGAGATCAAGAAGTTCGCCGATCATCACGTGATCACGCAGGCCAATCCCCTGAGCCAGGTATTGCGGCGTGTCGGCGACAGGGATCTTGATGACCCAATTGCCCGTGCGGAAAAAGCGCTGGCGGGATTGTCAGGCGAGTTCAAGCAATGGATGCGGATAGAGGCCGACCGGCTCACAGCTGCTCACGCCGCCATTCTCAAGCACGGCTTTACGGATGTTGCGTGTGAAGAGCTGTTTCGCGCCGCTCACGACATCAAGGGCGACGCCGCCACTTTCGGCTATCCCTCCGCTGGCGCCGCGGCCGACAGCCTCTGCAGAATCATCGAACACGCGCCTGAGCTGGACCATGTGCCGTCTGATCTGATTGCGCATCATATCAATGCGATCCAGGCGATTGTGCGCGAGCGCACCAAGCTGGACACGGTCGCAATGGCTAACGAACTGAGCCGGCAATTGCGGGGCATCGCTGATCAATATCTCAAGCACGCCAACCGCAATCGCCCCGACCACCTCGAAGCCATCCTTGCGCCGAGCATCATGCCCGGGGATTAGGCCCGCGGCTTTCGGGTACCCTCCCCTGGATTCGCGCCAATCAGGGCTGAAGCCTTAGGCCGCGATCATCTCATCATGCATGGGCGCGGTCGGACCATCCGCAACAACGTCATCGCAGAAGGTGCGGGCTTCTTCACGCGCGGACTCAGTCGCAAAGCGCCGCAACAAGATCAACAGCGGCTCCGCGGCGTGGTGGTCGGTTTCACAATGCGTCAGCACCCGTTCGACCATTCGGCGTCGCAACCGGGCCGCGCCTCCCGGCGTATCGACGTATCCGATTTCGTGACAGGCTTCGAGCGCGACGCGGAACGCGGCGAACGTTGAATCCGCCAATCCGGCGCGCTTGAGCAGCGCATACAGGCTCGCCCCGCCGCGATCGTGCAGCAGCGCGGAGACACGCGCCAGCGGCAGGCCCGATAGTTCGGAGAGCGCATGATCGAGCAGTTCGATATTGCCCGACAGCAGCGCACGCAGGATCAGTCCGGCGGTGAGCTGCCCCGTGGCGCGTAAATGTCGCACGAGTCCGCTCATGTCCTGACCGCGCGAGCCTGCCGCAATGTTGACGGTCGAGCGGTCGCGCGCTTCGGTTGCGATCCGTACCGCCCGATCAGCGCTCAACCAATTTCGCGCGACAACGAATTGCGCCAAGGTCTCCGAGAGTTTCCCGACCAACGCGGCGCGTGTCGCCGCCGGCAGATCCTCCAGCACCAACATCGATTCCCGGATCGCCGCGAGATGGCCATGCCGTTCGACGATACGATCCCACGAAAACGGCGCGAGCTCGGCGTGCGCGTTTTCGATCAGCTCGAGCGCCGCAGCCGCGCCGCCGACCTCCGCGATCGCGGCGCAGACCGAGGCCGGAAGATTGGTACGGCGCGCGATGGCGCATTGGATTTCGCAACTGCCGGTCGCGACGATGTCGACGAGATCGGCGTCGATCAGAAGCGGCGAATGTTCGAGCACCGGAAGCGCCACCGAGGTCTGATCGAGCGACAGCGCCTGCACGATCGCAGCTGGCGCTTCGGCGCTCCGGGCAAATACCTCGGCCATGGCCTGACGCACCAGCGGAGATGCATCATCGAGCAGCATCAACAGCGCGCCTTCAGCGGCGGCTCGGTCGTCCTGGGTTAGATCGGAAATCAACCAGGCCCGCGCCAGCGAGCGCGTCGCCTCCGCCCGCTCGCCCGCGGAAGCGGTCCTGATCCAACTGATGAACTGCCGAACGATCATTGGCCTGCCGGCTTACGCAACCTGAAAAGAGACATCGTGATGCGATGCCCTAAAACAGAAAATAAACCACGACGCTTAACAAAGCGTTCACCATAAAGGGCTGGTTTTATTGACGTTTTGTTAAGGCCGCGGCGGCCGCCGACCTTAGTCAAAGGAGCCTGGCTAGCTGAAGGTGCCCTTGCGATCGCTAAAAAGATCAAGCGGTTGTGGGGCTCGCACCTCAGGAATTTGCATCGAGGACGCCGACGCGTTTGCGGCAACGGAGGTCAGCGACGACGAATTACCCCACAACTCACGGACCGCGGACGAGACCGGCTCAGTTCTTTGGCCGCCTTGAAACAGCGAGCGGAACGTCGGCATCACGCTGGCAGGCGTGGCTACCGACGCAGTCGTGTCCGCTGCAGCCGAGCGGGCATTCGGAAACGTCGAAAGATAAGCCGCATTGTCGATCGCGGCAGCGTTCGCGAGCGTCACCTTCGGCGTATCGCCGAGCGAGGCAATCGCGGTTCGGGTGACCTCAGAACTGGCGGCGCCGGCATAGCGCGAGGTCAGCACTGAATAGACTTCCGATACCGTGCGCGCGCGACCCGAGCGCTCGTAAAAGATTGAATGGTTCGCGGCCGCGGCGTTCGGAAACAGCCGCGCTCCAGAGGCTTGCGGGTTGTCTTCGGCGTTGGTGATCAGCTTGGCCGCGCCGCCGACGCCCATGAAATGCGCCATGTAGAGTTCGCCGTCGGTCGGTCGGCGCCCGATCTTGCCGGTCAACTTGAAACTGTTGGACTGGGTTAGTACCGCGGCCATCGACGAGGCGGCGGCGGGATCGTTCCGCAGATTCATGATCGCGGTTCGCGCGGCCGGATCGTTCACATAGTAGCTGCCTGAGGGCGATTTGCTAATCGCATCGGCGTACTTGCCGTAGCCCAACTGCGCGCCCGCTTCCTTGACGGTGCCGAGCCAGGTCTGGTCGATGAATTGAAAGAGCCCGCGCGCGGACGAACTTGAAGCGCTCGCGGTCGGGTTGAAATTGGATTCCATCTTCGCGGTGGCGAGCAGGTATTCGAAGCTGGTGCCGTTGCTGCTCGCAGCCTGTTTGATCGCGCCGGCAATCCGCAGCCGCGATAGGTCGAGACCTGCGCCTCCGGAGGCGTTTGACGTGTCAACCGACATAGGTGCTGCCCCGCTCCCGGCGAAACAACTGCTCGGCCAAGAGCAACTCAAATAGCGCTCACGCTGGCCGCGACAGTGCGGGAAACATGGTTAACGATGAGTTAATAAACGGGCGTGGCGGCCTGAGGGTTAGAGCCAACACTGCAAGCAAGGGCTACGCGGAGTAACGGCCATCACGGCCGCGAATGCCAGACTGCAACATCTCCGCCGCTAGGCGTCCTTGCCGTAGACCTCTCCGGGATCGAACAGTTTCTCGGCATCGACGAACGACAATCGCGCTCCGCCCTCGCCTTGCGTCACACTGCGGTAGAAGCACGAGCGGCGGCCGGTGTGGCACGCCGCGCCCGTCTGTTCGACCCGGATCCAGATCGCATCCTGATCGCAATCCAGCCGCATCTCGATCACGCGCTGGACATGCCCGGAGCTTTCGCCTTTGCGCCAGAGCGCATTACGGGCGCGGCTGAAGTACCAGGCCTCTCCGCTCGAGATGGTCTTGCGTAAAGCTTCATCATTCATGTGCGCGACCATCAGGACCTCGCCGGTGCCGGTGTCGGTCGCAACGCATGTGACAAGGCCGGCGGAGTCGAATTTGGGCTGAAACGTCAGCCCCTCCTCGCGGTCGTCCGATTTTGCTGATTTGGCCACGTCAGTCCTCGCGAATTCTAGGCGAGGGCTAACGCTGGGTCCCTCGCACCATGGACAGGAAGCGCGCCTGCTCCGACGGGTTGTCCCGGAACATTCCGGTGAAGCGGCTGGTGAACGTCATCGCGCCATGCTTGGCGACGCCGCGCACCGACATGCAGGTATGCTCCGCCTCGATCATCACCGCAACGCCACGCGGTTTGAGGATCTCGTCGATCGCGGCGGCAATCTGGGCAGTAAGGTGTTCCTGCGTCTGCAAACGGCGGGCAAAAATATCGGTCAACCGCGCCAGCTTTGATAACCCGACCACCCGCTCCACCGGCGTGTAGGCGATATGGGCCTTGCCGTAGAACGGCATCATGTGATGCTCGCATTGCGAGGTGAACTCGATATCGCGGATCAGCACGAAATCGTCATAGCCGGCCGTTTCCCCGAAC
>JAICIT010000241.1 GCA_025960445.1 Bradyrhizobium sp.
CACCGGCGCATCGAAGGGCATCGGCGCGGCCGCTGCCGAGGCTTTTGCCGAAGAAGGCGCTCATGTCAGGCTTGCGGCCCGCAGCGGCGACCAATTGAAGGCGCTGGCGGAGCGCCTGCGATCGGCGCATCAAATCGATGCGACCACCCACATCGTCGATCTGCGCAAGCCCGAAGATATCATGAGGCTGGTGAAGGAGGCATCCGACATCGATATTCTCGTCAACAACGCCGGCGATATTCCCGGCGGCTCGATCGACAAGATCGATGAGGCCACATGGCGCCATGCGTGGGAACTCAAGGTGTTTGGCTATATCAATCTGACCCGCGCCATTTATGCGCAGATGAAAGCGCGCGGGCATGGGGTGATCGTCAACGATATTGGTGCCGCCGGCGAGAAGTTCGACGCCAATTACATCTGCGGCAGCGCCGGCAACGCCGCGCTGATGGCTTTTACCCGCGCGCTTGGCGGCAAGAGTCTCGCCGACAACATTCGCGTGGTCGGCATCAATCCAGGTCCGGTCGGCACCGATCGACACGTCACGCTGCTCAAGACCCGCGCCAAGCATCAGTTCGGAGACGAGAACCGCTACAAGGAGTTTCAGAAGAGCTTTCCGCTGGGACGGCCGGCACATGCCCGGGAAATCGGCGATCTGATGGCGTTTCTTGCCTCCGATCGCTCCGGCTATACTTCTGGCGTGATCTATACGGTCGACGGTGGCATCAGCGCCGGCTGGAGCTAAGTGGTTACCGTTCGCTCGAACAATTGCCGGATCAGCGTGGTGATGCGGCCGCTCGGTGCCACGAGCTCGTTCATGATCGTGAAATGATCGGCGCCAGGAATCTCCTCATAGGTCACCGGCAATCCGAACCTGGCGCGGTGGCCCGCGAACTCCGCAGTCTGTCGGCGCAACAGCGGCAGTTCCGCACTGCCGACCACAAGCGACAGCGGTTTCATCGCGCCGCCGGGTTGCATGACAGGTGAATTGCGGCGTGACATCGCCTCGTCCAATCCCAGTTTGACATTGAGATAGCTGTGCCGGATCGGCTCGAGATCGTAGATGCCGCTGATTGCCATGCCGGCCCGGACACGGGGATGCGCGAGCGCCATGGCGGTCAGATGACCGCCGGCGGACCATCCGGACACCACGATGCCTTTGTCGTCGCCGCCGAGCGCGGGCAATTGCTCGGTGAGAAAATCGATGCCTCGATGAATTTCCGCAACGATCTCATCGAGAGTCGCCTCCGGCGCCAGCGTGTAGCCGATCAGCGCGACATTGATGCCGTGTGCCATCGGGCCTTCCGCAAACAGCGTGAAAACTTCCTTGGCACGGGCTTGCCAGTAGCCGCCATGGATGAACAAAAGCGTCGGCCCCTTGTCGCGCGCCCTTAGAAAATCGACGCGATTGCGTTCGCGCGGCCCATAGCGCAGGTCAAGATGATCGCGATGCATTCCACGGACCTCTGTTGAACGCCGCTCCCAGCCGGCAACGATGTCCGCGCTCCCGGTTACGGCAACGCCGTTGTTGAGACCGAGATCCCGTTCTTCCTGGCTCATCGTCCGCCAATCCGGCGCGTCGAACGGCGTAGTCATTCCCAATTCTCCCCCTGCCGTGCGTTGCCGCACGTTCCACTTTGCCGAAAAATGCTCTACAGCATCGGACGTCTGCTGAGCCGAAACGAACCGTATAGGGAAGCAAAATTGGCATCCGATCAAGCGTTGATACGAGCGAGTGCATGCGCGGTCGTCGACAAACTCAATTCAGGTGAAGTCACGCCGCTCGATCTACTCGATGTGCTGGAACGGCGGATCGAGGAGGTCGACGAAAAGGTCAACGCTTTGCCGACGCTGTGTTTCGATCGAGCCCGGAGCCACGCAAAGGCATTGATGAAGAAACCCGCCGGCAACCGCGGCCTGCTCGCGGGAATGCCGGTCCCCATCAAGGACCTGACGGATGTCGAGGGCGTGCTGACCACACAGGGCTCGCCCATCTACAAAAACAGGATTCCCACGCGTTCCGATGTTCTCGTCCAGCATCTCGAAACCAATGGTGCGGTAATCTACGCCAAATCGAACACGCCTGAATTCGGCGCCGGCGCCAACACCTTCAACGAGGTGTTCGGCGCGACTCGCAATCCCTGGGACACGTCCCGCTCCGCCGCGGGGTCCTCGGGCGGCGCGGCCGTGGCGCTTGCAACCGGAATGGCGTGGCTGGCGCACGGCTCTGACATGGGCGGCTCGCTGCGCAACCCGGCGAGCTTCTGCGGCATCGTCGGCATGCGCCCGAGTATCGGGCGAGTGGCGCATACTCCCGTTGCCAAGATCGACCGCAATCTCGGCGTCCAAGGGCCGATGGCGCGCAATGTCGAGGACCTTGCGTTGCTGCTCGATGCCATGAGCGGCGAGCATCCAGCCGATCCGCTGTCGCTGCCGGCGCTGCCGGTTTCATTCCGTTCTGCCATGCGATCGGCAAGCGGACCGAAGCGCGTCGCGTATTCGCCCGACCTCGGCATCACTCCGGTTGACGGCGAAGTCGCCGCGATCACCCGCAAGGCCGCCGCCCGGTTCGCCGAAGCCGGCGCGATCGTCGAGGAGGCACATCCGGACCTGCGCGAGGCGCATGAATGCTTCCATGTGCTGCGCGCATTTGATTTTGCCATCAGCAAGGCAGCGCTGTTGCGCAGCAAGCGTGATCTGCTCAAGCCCGAAGTGATCTGGAACATTGAGGAAGGACTGAAGCTGAGCGTCGAGCAGCTCGAGCGCGCCGAAGCGCAGCGCATTGCGATGACGGTCCGCACGCTGGAATTCTTCAAGACATACGATCTGCTTTTGAGCCCGGCAACCATCGTGCCGCCATTTCCGGTTGAGAACCGCTACGTCGCCGAGTGCGCGGGCAAGAAATTCGATAACTACGTCGAGTGGCTCGGCATTGTCTATGCGATCACACTGGTGTGCTGCCCGGCGCTTTCACTACCGTGCGGATTCACTGTCTCCGGCCTGCCGGTCGGGCTTCAGATGGTGGCTGCGCCACGTGCCGAGTTGCAGCTTCTCGCCGGTGCCAAGCTGCTGGAGGATGTTCTGGGCCTCCGCGGAACGACGCCGGTCGATCCAAAACAACTACCGAAATCGGCCAACTGAGCCTGGTAGCTGAACGCTCGCGAGCGGCGATTGGCCGCTAGCCGGACACGCATGCACGGCTATAATGAGCGCAACCGCGAGCGATTAACGCGGGTGAAAGGGGAACGCTGGAATGGCCGGAAAGCTGAAAGTACATGTCGACCAGGAGAAGTGCCAGGGACATGCCCGCTGCAAATCACTGGCGCCCGAGCTGTTCAATCTCGACGAATTCGGCAATGCCCATGAGATCGGTGATGGCAGTGTCCCGGCGGGGCTAGAGGACAAGGCCTGGCTGGCGCAGTCCAATTGCCCGGAAATTGCAATCGAAGTGGTTGAGGAATGAGTTTTGATCTCGAAAACGTTTGATTCCGCTCTATTTGATTTTTGCGATTGAACCAGAGGAATTCTGATGTCCGATCCAGCCCGCGCAATGCCCGATGCCGGCCCTGTTATTTCCGATCATCCTCCGGTGACGGATTGGATTCACGATTTCGACCATACCGATCCGCGCTGGACTGAAAATCCATTTCCGATCTGGGACGAGTTGCGGGCGGCATCCCCAGTCGTTCATACCGATCGCTTCCTGGGCTGCTACATGCCCACCACCTATCAGGCGGTGAGAGAGATCGCCAACGACACCGAACATTTTTCCTCACGGCGCGTGATCGTCCGCGACATCCGGCCGGAAATTACCGCTACCGCCCCACCCATCACGTCGGACCCGCCGGAGCATAAACCGGCGAAGCAGTTGCTGCTGCCACCGTTCACGCCGGACGCCATGAAAAAACTAGAGCCGAGGGTGCGCGCGATCTGCAACGAGCTGATCGATGAATTCATCAACGATGGCAAATGCGATGCCGCCGCGCGTTACACCAGGCACATTCCAGTTCGCGCCATTGCTCACATGCTCGGGATAGCTGAAAAGGACGGTGACCTTTTCATCAAGTGGATTCACGGCATTCTTGAACTCGGCATCAAGGATGACGCCGCGCTGATGAGCGCGGTCCGCGAGATGACGGAATATTTTGCCGCGCATCTCGAACAGCGCAAGCAAAATCCAACCGACGACTTGATTTCGACGTTGATGAAAGCCCGGGACAAGGACGGTGAGCCGCTGTCCGATAGCCACGTGTTAGGTTCGCTACGGCTGTTGCTGATTGCCGGCATTGACACCACCTGGAGCGCGATCGGCTCGTCGCTGTGGCATCTGGCGAAGACGCCCGCGGATCGCGAGCGTCTTGTAGCCGAGCCGGAACTGATGCCCAGTGCGGTCGAAGAATTGCTACGCGCCTATTCGCCGGTAACGATGGCGCGCGAGGTGATAAAGGAGACCGTGATCAGTGGCTGCCCGATAAAGCCCGGCAACATGGTGCTGCTGTCGTTTCCCGCCGCCAATCGCGACCCGGCGATGTTCCCCGACGCCGACAAAGTCGTGCTCGACCGCAAGGAGAACCGCCACGCGGCCTTTGGACTTGGCATTCACCGCTGTGTCGGCTCCAACCTCGCGCGTATGGAGATGATGGTAGCAATCGAGGAGTGGCTCAAGCGCATTCCCGATTTCAGGCTGGACCCGGCCGGTCAGGTCACGTGGTCGGAAGGTACGGTGCGCGGACCTCGCCAGCTTCCGCTGCTGTTTCGAAAAGCGGGCTGAACATCAACGTCGTGTTGTTCGTTGATGGACATCGAATGTGGCCGATAAACTCGCGGACGATGCGACGATGGCGTGAGACATGGCCGAGCAGAACGAACAGCCGCCGCCGAGCAAGCTGACCCGCAGCAAACAGCGCTGGGCGCGAGAGGGACGCTTCCTCACCGGAAAGAGTTCACGACCTGAACAGCAGCGGCTACCCCCAGGACAGCACCTGACGCGGGACTGGCCCGTGCTCGACCTCGGCGTGACACCGCAAATATCCAGAGAGCGCTGGCGCCTCGACGTCTATGGCGCGGTAGAGCATCCGCTGTTCTGGGATTTCGCGCGGTTCACCGCCGAGCCGCAGACGAAGTCCACATCGGACATTCATTGCGTCACCACATGGTCGCGCTATGACAACCAATGGGAGGGTCTG
>JAICIT010000242.1 GCA_025960445.1 Bradyrhizobium sp.
GCCCGCGCCGGTTATGCGGACGAATTGCGCTTTCTCATGGAATTCGGCAAGGTTTCGAGCGCCGACATATCCCATTGCCGCGCGCAGGCCACCGGCAAGCTGATGCATTACGTTAGCGACCGGCCCCTTGTAAGGCACCTGACCCTCAATGCCCTCCGGCACCAGCTTGAGTGTGTCCTTGATGTCCTGCTGGAAATAGCGGTCGGCGGAGCCCCGCGCCATTGCTCCCACCGAACCCATGCCGCGATAGGCTTTATACGAACGGCCCTGCCAAAGAAAAACTTCACCGGGGGTCTCGTCGGTGCCAGCGAGCAGTGAGCCGACCATCGCGATATCGGCACCCGCGGCAAGCGCCTTCGCCAGATCGCCGGAAAATTTGATACCGCCATCGGCAATCACCGGCACTCCTGCCTTCTTGGCGGCTTCGACCGCGTCCATGATCGCGGTCAGTTGCGGGACGCCGACGCCCGCGACAATGCGCGTGGTACAGATCGAACCCGGACCAATACCGACCTTGATCGCGTCGGCACCGGAATCAATCAGCGCCTGCGCTCCGTCCTCGGTGGCGATATTGCCGGCGATCACCTGCACGGCATTGGAAAGCCGCTTGATGCGGTTGACCGCCTCCAGCACCCGTGAAGAATGACCATGCGCGGTGTCCACCACGATAAGATCGACTCCGGCCTCGATCAGCCGCTCGGTGCGTTCAAAACCGCCGTCGCCAACCGTCGTCGCGGCCGCGACGCGCAAACGGCCTTGCGCATCCTTGCAGGCCAACGGATGGGCGACGGCCTTTTCCATGTCCTTGACCGTGATCAATCCGACGCAGCGGTACTGGTCGTCGACCACAAGCAATTTCTCGATTCGATGCTTGTGCAGCATCCGCTTCGCTTCGTCCTGGCTGACACCTTGCCGCACCGTCACCAGATTCTCATGCGTCATCAGTTCGGAAATCTTCTGGCGCGGGTCGGTCGCGAAGCGCACGTCGCGGTTGGTGAGAATGCCGACCAGCTTTCCCGGCACGCCCTTGGTCGCGCCCGTAACGACGGGAATGCCGGAGAATCCATGATCGTTCATCAGCGCCAGCGCGTCCGACAACATCGCATCCGGCTCGATGGTGAGGGGATTGACGACCATTCCGGATTCGAACTTCTTGACCTGCCGCACTTGCGCGGCCTGACCCTCGGTGTCGAAATTGCGATGGATGACGCCGATGCCGCCCGCCTGCGCCATGGCGATCGCCATGCGAGCCTCGGTGACCGTGTCCATTGCGGAGGCAATGATCGGAATGTTCAGCGGGATGGAGCGGGTAACGCGGGAGCGGATATCGGCTTCAGAGGGAAGGATATCTGAAAGCCCAGGCTTCAGAAGCACGTCGTCGAACGTATAGGCTTCGCGAATCCCCTGAAGTCTCTGCACACCGGCCATTGCCAACTCCGTTCAGCGGCCCAATCGCCGCGCTAGACCTCAGGATGAAAAGATACGTTGGCGACACCATTGGCGTCGCCCTCGAATCGCCCATCGGTAGGGTTGGCGGTGGTCGATAGCATGGCCCCATGACGATTCAAAGGGGCTGCGGCCTCGAATCCGGCGTCAGCGCGGGTAACCCGGTGGCGGCCCGTGGCGGCGGATCGCCTCAACCACCTCCCGATGCATGCGCTGCTCCCGTTTCATATGAACCGCGATCAGCGCATGAGCAGACGGCACCAGCAGCAGAACATGGAAAACCAGCCCGAAAATCAGGCAAACGACGACCAGGAACAGATTGAAAATCGCGGAAAATGGCTGCCCGTTCAGGAGCAGCCCGAGCGGAGGCACCAGCGCAGCGAGGACGTAGATCATCGTCGGATCTCCGGCGGAAAGATGCTGCGTCAGGATTTAGGTGGTTTCGGTGGTTCCGCAATAGCCTGCAGGACCACGGGGTGATACAGCCCCTGCTCCACCCGCTGCCATTTCCCCCAGAAGCCCGATGAATAAAGAACGCCTGATCCCGCTCATCGTGGCTACTGCCCTGTTCATGGAGAACATGGACTCGACCGTGATTGCGACGTCGCTTCCGGCAATCGCAGCGGATATCGGCACCAGCCCGCTCACATTGAAACTCGCCATTACGTCGTATCTGTTGTCGCTCGCGGTATTCATCCCGGCGAGCGGATGGACCGCCGATCGCTTCGGCGCTCGTATGGTGTTCAGTCTCGCGGTCGCGGTTTTCATAATCGGCTCGATCGGCTGTGCCTTGTCCGGTTCGGTGACAGATTTTGTCATCGCGCGAATCGTGCAGGGCATGGGCGGGGCGATGATGACCCCCGTCGGAAGGCTGGTCCTGCTGCGCTCGATCGACAAGAGCGCACTCGTCAACGCAATGGCCTGGGTGACCGTGCCCGCGCTGGTCGGCCCGGTGATCGGGCCACCGCTTGGCGGATTCATTACGACCTACTTCTCCTGGCACTGGATCTTCCTGATCAACATTCCGATCGGCCTGCTCGGTATCTTCATGGCGATGCGCTACATCGATCCGATCCGAAGCAAGGCCCCCGAGCGCTTCGATCTCTACGGGTTGGTGTTGGCGGGTATTGGCGTTGGCGGAATCGCATTCGGGCTTTCGGTTGCGGGGCTCAATTTGTTGCCCTGGACGATCGTTGCAGCGCTGGTAGCCGTCGGCTCGATCTCGATGACGCTTTACGTCATCCATGCGCGGCGCACTGCCTCCCCGGTGCTGGATTTCACGCTGCTACGGTTGCCGACGTTGCGCGCCAGCATTGTCGGCGGGTTCCTGTTTCGCCTCGGCATCGGCGCGTTGCCGTTTTTGCTGCCGTTATTGATGCAGGTCGGATTCGGCCTGTCGCCGTTCCGTTCGGGGCTGGTGACATTTGCGTCCGCGGTAGGGGCAATGGGGATGAAGACCCTCGCCGCGCGTATCATCAAGACATTCGGCTTTCGCAACATCATGGTGGTCAATGCAGTCATCAGCTCGGCTTTTCTGGCGGCGTGTGCGCTGTTTACGGTGACGACACCGCTGCTTCTGATCATGATCATTCTGGTCGTCGGCGGTTTCTTCCGCTCCCTGCAGTTCACCGCCATCAACACTGTGGCTTATGCAGAGGTCGAACCGGCGCAGATGAGTCGCGCCACGACGCTCGTCAGCGTCAACCAGCAACTCGCGATTTCAACCGGCGTCGCGCTTGGGGCATTCTCGGTTGAATCGACGATGGTGGTTCGCCATGTGCAAGAACTGACGGCGGCGGAATTCGCGCCGGCGTTTATGGTGGTCGCGATCATCTCCGCCGTTTCGGCGTACTTCTTTTACCAGATGCCGATAGACGCCGGTCATCAGGTCTCGGGCCGACGCACCGTCGTGATCTCCGATCCGACTCGCGAGCCCGAAGCCGAAGAAGAGGCCGCCAGCGAAACCGTCACCGCTCGCGATCAGCGGCTGTGATCGGTCGCCTGCCGCGAAAGCCCATCGCTGACATAGCGTTCGTACACTACACACCTACACGATCCCGCCGCGGATTCCGCGCGAGTTTTGCCAATCATGAAGCGCATCTGAAACTTACAAGCAACTGTGTCGAAGTAGACCGTCGATCGGCCGGCCTCAAGGCTGGCGCGACGCGCGCCACCGCCTGCGGCGGCTGACGGGCTTGACCCCGTCCGCTCGCCGCTCTGGTGGCTTGGCATGCGCTCGGTCGGGGACCAAGCGGTCGGGTGCGCCCGCTCAGTTGAGCGCGTAACGGCTGGGATCCCACCTCTGTCGTCGGGCCACCATCGTGTTAAGGATGACGATCAGCTTGCGCATGCAAGCAATGATCGCAACCTTCGGCTTCTTTCCCTTGGCAATCAGGCGGCCATAGCAGGCCTTGAGCACCGGATTGTTCAGCGTGGCTGCCCCGACACAGGCCATATAAAGGGCATTGCGAACCCAGCGGCGGCCACCCCTGATGTGGCGCTCGCCGCGCCGATTGCCGCTATCATCATCGTAGGGGGCGGCGCCGATCAAGGCCACCGCAATCTCGTCGCTCACCTGTCCGAGCTCCGGCATTCCTGCAACCAGGTTTGCGGAGCTCGTTTCGGCCAAGCCCGGCACGCTCTCGATGATCTCGGCACGCTCCGCAAGGTGTGGCGTGGCCTTGATCTGGGCCGAGATGGCAGCTTCGAGCTTGGCGATCTCGCAGACCAGATTCTTCAAGAGGCGTTCGCGTGCCTTCTGCACAAGCCTTGGCGCAGCATGCTCGTTCTGGCTTTGCAAACGTGCTTTGAGATCAACCAGGCTGATGCGCGCCTTCGCGAGCGCCTGCAACTGCTCGTGCGCGGCATCGTGCGTCTGGCCCGGCGCCTCGCTGAATGTCTCGGCAAACCAGCCGATCATCTCCGCATCGATCGCATCGTTCTTGGCCAGGCGTCCGGCCGACTGCGCGAAGCTGCGGACCCGTTTGGGGTCGACAATCCGTACCTCGATGCCGCACTCGCGCAGCGCCTTGGCCCAGTCCCGCTCATAGCCGCCGCTCGCTTCCATGACAGCTTTGGTCACCTGGTGTTTGCGAAGCCAGGCAACCAGCTTGCGGTGTCCTTGGGCACTGCTCGGAAACCTCTGCCGCACTGCCAACATGCGGATGCACGCATCCACCTTGTCCTTGGCCACATCGATGCCCACGACAACGAGACCATTCTGTGCCATTATCCACTCCCTTCCTTGCTCGTTCGGGCTCGAAGCCCTTGCAACTGTTCGGGTTGAGGAAGACACCGGAGCTGTCCCTCGCTCTGCTACAGGCTCCATCGCCTTTGGGCGCAACGGGCTCAGTTCCAGCAACGGGCGGTTCCGATCAGCCGCCCGTTCGCACATTCTGCCAAACTTTTTGGACACAAGGGCGCAGGGAATGCCGGGCGCTCGATGCACCCGCAGCCTCGCATGCAAAAAGTGAAAAGCATACGAGCGTAGTCACCACAGGTTCACCGGATTCATCCCGGCATTCCCCGCGCAATGGCTTTACGACTTATAACGTGATCTCCCCGGTGATCGGGCTTTGTTGTCACCGTCGCCAGCGGGATCGTTTCCCGCTAACTTGACGCCAGCGTCGAGGCGTCAGGACCACACGACTTCGCCGTCCGCCTTCGTGCTGTTCGTCCACAGCACGTCAGCGTCCACCGCATCCCGTCCCGCGTTCGTGACGATCGC
>JAICIT010000243.1 GCA_025960445.1 Bradyrhizobium sp.
CGCGTCCGCTGCAGCAGCCATTTCCGAAGTTTTATCTCGGCGGCGGATCGCGTCAGGCCTGGGAAATGTCGGCCAGGCATTCCGACGTGCATCTGTTCTGGGGCGACCTGCCGGAGCGGATCGCTTCCAACATCGCCGAGATCAGAGAGATGGCAAGGGCCCATGGCCGTGAAGACATGATCGGCTTCGGCATGCGGCTGCAGGTCATCTGCCGCGAGGATGAAGCGGAAGCCTGGGACGCTGCGGATAGGCTGGTGCGTTACGCCAGCGAGCGTCAGAAAGAGGAAATGAAGACGCTCTACAACAAATCCGAAGCCAACCAGCGCGTCCAACAACTCGCCCGCGAGCACGGCGATCTGCTGCTGCCGCATCTATGGACTGGCATCACCCGGGTCCGACCCGGCGCCGGGATCGCGGTGGTCGGAAATCCCTCGCAATGCGCGGCGACGCTACAGCAGTTCATCGATGCCGGCTGCCATTCGTTTTGCTTATCGGGCTATCTGCACGACGAGGAAGCTGAACGGTTCGGCCGGCTTATCCGTCCCATTCTCGCGGACAACAATCGCGGCCGGCTTGCGGCCTGACGGTCAGGCCACGGCCCAGACGCTCTCGCGGTCGGTTCCGAACAGGCGCTTTACCTCCGCGCTGGGCTTGGCGGCGCTGAACAGGTAACCCTGCATCTCGGTGCAGCCGAGCCTGCGCAGCATTTCCTTTTGCTCTGGTGTTTCGACGCCTTCCGCTGTTGTCGTGATGTTACGCGTCGCTGCTATGTTCACGACCGCCTGGACGATCGCCGATGAGCCGTCGATTTCAGCGACGTCACTGACGAAACAACGATCGATCTTGATCTTGTCGAACGGGAACCGCTTCAGATAACTCAGCGAGGAATAGCCGGTGCCGAAATCGTCGAGCGCGATGCGAATCCCGAGCTCGCGAAGCTGATGCAGGATCGCAAGCGCCATCTCGTCGTCGCGGATCAGCACGGCTTCGGTAATTTCCAACTCGAGCCGGTTTGCGGCGAGCCCGGAAGCGGCAAGCGCGCCGGCGACTTTCAGCGACAGGGTCGGGCATTTCAACTGGATGGGTGAAACGTTGACGGCAAGCCGCACATGATGCGGCCATGTGGCCGCCTCGGCGCAGGCGGTTCGCAGCACCCATTCCCCGAGTTCGACGATCAGCCCGGTCTCCTCGGCGACGGCGACAAAATCCCCCGGCGAGATCATCCCGCGTTGCGGATGGCGCCAGCGAAGCAAGGCTTCGCAGCCGGTCACCTCATCGCTGTTGAGATCGACAACCGGCTGGTAGTGGAGTTCGAAGCTTCCGTCGACGAGCGCCTGCCGCAAATCGCGTTCGAGCGTAAGCCTTGCCTTGGCCTGGGCGTCCATCGCCGGTTCGAAGAAGCGATAGGTTCGCCGGCCGTCGCCCTTGGCGCCGTACATTGCCAAATCGGCATTCTTGACAAGCTGATCGAGATCGGTCCCGTCGCGTGGCGCCAACGCGATCCCGATACTGGCATCGGTCGAGAGCTGATGCCCAAGGCATTCATAGGGTTGGCGGATCGCATCTTGAATGCGCGTTACGAATTCGATGACATCACCGGAATGTTCGACATCGGTCTGGATCACCGCGAATTCGTCGCCGCCCAACCGGGCAACATGGTCGCACTCCCTGATGCAGTCCCTGATCCGGGCCGCGACGGCCTTGAGAAGTTCGTCGCCGACGTGATGTCCCAGTGAATCATTGATTCCCTTGAACTCGTCGACATCGATGTAAAGCAACGCGAACTGTTCGCCGCGACTGGTCTTCTGCAGTTCGCGTTCGATCCGCTCCCGGAACAGCACGCGGTTCGGCAGGTCGGTCAGCGCGTCGTAGTGGGCAAGATGCGCGATCTTCTCATCCGCGCGCCGTCGATCGGTGACATCGTCAACGACGTTGATGATATATCGCGTCTGTCCAGACTGGTCCGGAATTCCGATCCGCCGTGAGGTGATGAAGCGCTGGCCGGTCGCCTGGCTTTGCCACGGGGTTATATCGAGGAACAGGCCTTCGGGGCATTGCAGGGCTTTTTCATCGTCCGCCGCGATCACCTCCGCAGCCTCCTTCGGGAAAAGATCGAGGGCCGTCTTGCCAACTATCTCATCGCGCGACATTCCGAACTCGGTCTCGGCTACCCGATTGGCCAACACGTATCGGCGATCACGCATATCCTTGACGGTAATCTGGGTTGGAATGTGATCGATGATCTGGCGGAGGAAAGCGTAGTTGCGGTCGCGCTCCTGTTCGAGATTGCGACGGTCCGTGATGTCTTCGATGGTCGCCACCCATCCGCCTTCCGTCAGCGGCTTATTGACGATCTGAAACGAACGGCCGTCGGCGCATTCCATCATGGTGCGGCTGACTTTGCCCTCGGCGACATTCTGCATGATAGCGGAGCAGAACTCCTCGACGTTGCCGTCAAAGGAGCCGGTTTCCTGTCGATGGCGGATGACATCGAGGAAATGGCATCCGGGCTTAATGACGTCTGTCGAGAGGCCGTACATGTCGATATAGCGACGATTGCAGGTAACGACGCGCGCCGATGCGTCATACAGCACCAGGCCCTGGGTCATGTTGTTCAGCGCAGTGTCAAGCCGATGCCTTTCGGATTCGAGCCGCTGCTGCGACTCCTGGTTCTGCTGCTTCACCTGCCGGACGATCAGGTAGAGAATGGATGCAATTACGATCGCGGATAAAGCGGCAATCGAGACCAGGAAGCGCGTCTGCTCGCGCCAATCCGCGAGCACGGCGGAGATGGTCGAGGTGGCGACGATAATGATAGGGAAGTGGTTCAGGCTGGCGGCAGACCCAAGTCGATCCTGCCAGTCCACGGAGCTTTCAAACCGGAGCGTCTGCAGGCCGCCGTCGGCCCGAACCATGTCCAACAGCGGCGCTCGCGCTAACTTCTGCCCGATCATCGAATCGGCACGGGGGTAGCGCGCCAGCAACGTTCCGTCACGATGGAACATGGAAATTGCTGCACCCTCACCAAGCAGGACCGACGCGAAAAAATTTTCGAAATTGAGGGGATCAATCCGCCGCGCCATCACGCCCAGAAAAATCCCGTTCGGCCCGCTCAGCCGGCGAACGATCATCATGGTGGTGACGTTACCGGTGAAGTTACTGCGCTCCGGTTCGGTCATCATGATTTTCGACCGGGGATCGGATTTGAGCGACTTGAAATAGTCGCGCTCGGCAATGTCGAGATCAGGGAGCGGCCATTCGCCCGAACTGTTGATCAGCTTCCCATTCGTATCGAAAATGTTGACATCGCCGATGTATGACAGCGCGCTGGCTTTCGATTTTAGCAACAGGTGCGCGTCCCACGTGGACATCCGGCTCTTGAAAATCTCGGGCGACGCGCTCCCTTCGAATTGCATTTTGGCAATCAGATCGGTTGCGATGATATCAGAGTCGGCGAACTGTTGATCGAAGTGACGCGTGAGCAGCAGCACGGTGGTTTGGAGTTCGCGCTCGCTATTGCTGATCGCGCGCTCGCGGAACTGGCCAACGATAATCGCGATGTCGATCGTGATCGCCGCGACCACGAGAACGCCGGTGAGGATGAGCCAAAGAACTGGGCCTCGCTTCAACGAGGTGGCCGCTTGATGCGGGCTGCGCGCCGTGCTTCCTGACATTATTGCGCCTTGTGTTGGAAACCGGCTTTCGAATGCTCGGCCTCCTCCCCAAAAAGAGCATACAGGGCGCAAATGGCGTAGCGGTTAGCAAATTCGGTTACTTAGGGCTTAACGGGTTTCCATGCGGGGAAAGCCCGGCCTTGGGCAGCGTCGATGGAAGCGTTAAGAGCGTTTTGACCGAGCGCCTCGCAACCGGCCCACCACGCCGGTCGGAAAGAAATAGACGCTTGCAATGAACAGCAGGCCCAGCCAGAGCAGCCAGCGATCCGGATGCAGCAAGCCGGGAAGCACGGGCAGGCCCGCTTCGGCGGCCGCATTGGATGCAGCGCCCATCAGCGTCTGCAGATAGTTCTGCGCCAGAATAAAAATCGTCGCGCCGATGATCGCGCCGTAGATCGTGCCCATGCCGCCGATGACCACCATCAGCAATATGTCCAGCATGATCGAAAAGCTCAGCGAAGTATCGGGACCGGCATAACGGAGCCACAGCGCGTTGAGCATGCCCGCGCTGGCGGCGACCAGCGCGGCTAGGCAGTTGGCGTAGGTCAGGTGGAATACCGTGCGGAAGCCGAGCGCTTCGGCGCGAAAGCGATTCTCCCGGATTGCCTGCAGCACGCGGCCGAACGGCGAGTTCACCACCCGCAGCAGCGCCAGGATCATCGCGCCGCAACCGGCGAAAATCACATAGTAAGTCAGCACGCGGCCGTTGAGTTCAAACCCAAACGTATCCTTTGAGATCAGCTTGGTGCCCGGACGCAGCAACTCCGGGAGCTGGAAGCTGCGGCCGTCCTCGCCACCGGTGAGCCACGACAACTGCGAGGCCAGCACCAAAAACGCGGATGCCACCGCGAGCGTGATCATGGCGAAAAAGATCGCCTCCACCCGAAGCGAAAATAGTCCAATGGCGAGCGCCAGCAATATTGCCAACGGCAGGCCGATGGCGACGCCGGTTGCGACCGCGGCCCAGCTCGGACCCATCGAATAGAGCGCGATGGCAATCGCGTAGCTGCCGATGCCGTAGAACATCGTATGCGCAAACGACACCGACCCGGTGTAGCCGAGCAAGAGATCATAAGAGGCCACCAGCGCTGCAAAGATGCAGATCTTGGTGGCGACATTCATGGCCTTGGCGCCCGGGAAGACAAATGGCGTCAACGCCAGGATTGCAATGATGATCACGAGCAGGATCGAAAGGGCGCGGCTGCGCGGCGGGTCGCCGGAAAGGATCATCATCGGCTCTTCACTGCATACAGCCCGCGCGGGCGCCACATCAGGATCGCGACCATCAGCAAAATATTCGAGACCAGCGCCAGCTTCGGCACCAGGAACCCGCCGTAGTTGGCCACCATGGCGACCAGCAGCGCGCCGATGAAGCAGCCGCCGATCGAGCCGAGGCCGCCAATAATGACCACGATGAAAACCAGGACCGTGAGATCGTTGCCCATCGAAGCATGCACCTGCTCGCGGTACAGCGCCCACATGATCCC
>JAICIT010000244.1 GCA_025960445.1 Bradyrhizobium sp.
AAGATGTGAGAATTGAACAGCGAGGTGAAGACATTCTGCAGCACGATCATCAGTCCGATCCAGGCTGCCAGTCCCTCCCCACGAAATAACAGCAGATGCGTCAACCACATCGCGTATAACAAGACGACGCCGATCGCGCCCCACTGGATCGCAACATTCAAGGTCTGATTGTGCGGATTGCCGATCACCTCGGCGTCGGCGCCGTGCTGATTGATCGCTGCTTCCTCAAAAAGCCCGCGAATGGAGCCGGTTCCATGGCCAAAAATCGGCGCCTCGGAAATGAACCTCAGCGATTTTTGCCAGAACACCAGCCGCAAGCCGAGTGAGGTCGGCGCGTTTTGTTCGTGATAGAGCTGGTAATCGCTCAAAAATCTTTCCGCCGTGCCGCGCAATTTTGGCGAGGTTGTCCAGGCCAAGCCGCCCAAAAAGACCGTCAGGCAGACGATTGCAACGATGCTGCGCCATTTCAGATAAAGCAGCGCGAACACCGCCAACATGACCGGCATTGTCACCAGCGCGGTCCGCGATACGCTGACGAACAGCATATTGGCGACGAAGCTCAGAGACACCCCGATCAGCAGGACCGCGAGCCAGAATTTCTGCGCTCGCCAGAGAATGACGACCGGGTAGGCCAGCACCACGGCACAGAGTGCGAATTCCTGACTCTGGTCGATATAGTTCTTGACGGGAACGCCGTAGGCGGCGTCCGATTTGAGAGCGAGATGCGGCTCGAACGTGACGATCCAGGACAGCAGCATCAGCACCACGCATGACGCCAGGAATCCCACTAGCACCTTCAAGCCGCGGGCGGACCGTTCGAAATGATAAAGCAGGAGCGGTATCATCAACAGCTTTGCAGCCGGGCCGACGGCGTGAAGCCGCTCGCGCCACGACGCATCCGACCAGAGCATTCCGATCGCGGCGAGCACAAACAGCGCAATTGGCAGCGCGCAAATCGGCCGCCTCAACAACTGCAACAAGGCCTTGGTATCGAGAAACGGTACGATCGAAACCAGGAAGGCCACGGCGAAGACCGCAACCAGCGTGGTCGACCAGGGCAGTGACGCCGCGATCAGGATCGCGAAAACATCCGAGGTGGTCGAGCGGACACGCGGATCGCGCCAATATGTCCATCCCGGTGCTGCAATCGGCTCCTTTGCGAACACGCTCACGCCTTGCCTCCACGGGCCCGATTGACGAGCGACGTCGTACTGAAGCCCGGCAACACCTCCACCAAAAGAACTTGGCCGCCGATTGCTTCGACGATCTCGTGGCCGACCACCTGCTCGCGCGTGTAGTCGCCACCCTTCACCAATGCGCTCGGCCTGATCTCGCCGATCAGTTTCACCGGTGTGTCCTCTTCGAAGATCACCACAAGATCCACCGCCTCCAGAGCGGCGAGCACTTCGGCGCGCGCACCCTCGTCCTGAACCGGGCGCCCGCTTCCCTTCAGCCGTTTCACCGATGCGTCGCTATTCAGGCCGACAATCAGTCGATCGCAAGCGCCGCGCGCCGCGGTGAGCACCTTGACGTGCCCCGGATGCAGGATGTCGAAGCATCCATTGGTAAATCCGATCCGCAAGCCCTGCCTGCGCCAATCCGAGAGAAACGGGTCAAGGCTGATCCCCGCCGCGATGATTTTCTCTTCAGCCGCAAGAGACGCAGGCGGGAGAATCTTTCGCCGCAGTTCCGCTGGGCTCACGACGGCCGTGCCCTTCTTGCTAACGGCCACGGCCGCCGCCGCGTTCGCCATTCGCAACGCCGTCTCCCATTCGGCGCCTGCCGCAAGCGTCGCAGCCACTACCGCGGCCACCGTATCGCCCGCACCGGATACATCGCGGACTTTGACCGGATGAGCCGGAACATGAACCGCCTCGCCGTTGCGAGGCACCAGCGTCATCCCTTGCTCGCTTTGCGTCACCAGCATCGCCTCGCAATCCGCAAGCTGCATTGCGTCTCGCGCGGCCTCGGCGATGCTGTCTGAGGTTTCGGCACGGCTGCGGGTTGCCTCGGCGAATTCCTTGCGATTGGGCGTAAGCAGGGTCGCTCCTCGATACATCGCGAAATTGACGCTCTTGGGGTCAACGATCACGGACTTGCCCAGTTTTCGCGCGGCGTCGATAACGCTGCGGATCACGCGCGGGGTCAGGACGCCCTTGGCATAGTCCGACAGCAGCACGATGTCGGCTCGCGGTACCAGCGGCAAAATCGAATCGATCAGCTCCTGCTCGACGTCGTCCGCCGCCGGCACGGCGAGTTCCCAATCGGCGCGCAGCATGTGAGTGGAGAAATGTTCGGAAACGAACCGGACTTTTTTCGTCGTTGGCCGTTTCGGATCACATACCAGGATGCTTTCAATCAGAGCTTCCTTTGAAAGCGCTGCCTTTAATTTCGCGCCCTCCTCATCCTCGCCGACCAAGCCGACAAAGATGCAACGCGCCCCGAGCGAAGCGATATTGCGGGCGACATTGCCTGCCCCCCCGATATTGGTCTCGCTTCGCTGAACCGCGATCACGGGCGCCGGCGCTTCGGGCGAAATCCGGGAAACCTCGCCATAGACGAATTCGTCGAGCATGAGATCGCCGACACACAACACCGTGCGGCGGGCAATCGCGCGCGACAGGGCGTCAAAATCGAACATCAGAATCCGTCTTCTGTTGCATTATCGGAAGCGATCGGCACGATCGAGAAAATCCTTGATGTAGGTCTCGACCGTCTGTTCCAGTGGCCTAAAGCCGCCATTGTAACCGGCGCGCTGCAGCCGATCGACAACGCTCTGCGTGAAATACTGATAGCTGCTGCGGATAGCCTCGGGCATTTCGATATACTGAATGTTCGGATGCGCCCCCAGGGCAGCGTAGGCCGCCAGCATCATATCCTTGAAGCTGCGCGCTTTGCCGGTACCGACATTGAAGATGCCGCTGACCGAGGGTGATGCCAGCAGCCACATCATCACGCGAACTACGTCTTCGACATAGATGAAATCGCGCCGCTGATCGCCATCGGCAATGCCCTCGCGGTGCGACTTGAAAAGCTGCACGGGACGGCCGGCTTTGATATCCTCGAAGCGGCGCGCCAGCACGCTCATCATCGTGCCCTTATGGTATTCATTGGGACCGAACACGTTGAAGAATTTCAGGCCGACCCATTGTGGCGGCAGCTTTTCGCCTCGGGCGGCGCGCTCGGCCACGGACGTGTCGAACAGATGCTTGCTCCAGCCGTACAAATTCATTGGCCGCAAGGCCTTCAGGCCCGATACAGAGTCGTCGTCGCGAAACCCCTGCGCGCCGTCGCCATAGGTCGATGCCGAGGAGGCGTAGATGAATGGCGTGGCATTGGCCGTGCACCAATCGAGCAGCCGCATCGAGAGCCGAAAATTGGTCTCAATGACGAGATCGCCGTCGGTCGCCGTAGTTTCCGAAATGGCGCCGAGATGGATCATGGCATCGAGGCGGCGGCCATGGAGCCAGGCCGGCAACTCGGATGGCGGTACGATGTCGGCGAGCTGCCGCTTGGAGAGATTGCGCCATTTGCCGCCGTGTCCGAGCACGTCGCAAACGGCCACGTCGCCGCGACCGGCCTCATTGAGAGCGGCGACCACGTTCGACCCGATAAAACCGGCACCACCGGTCACCAGCAACATTCCCTGCCCTGCCTTTGATGTGGGATGCCAGCTTTGCCCTAGCGCATGATCCGTCAAAGTGTAAGCGGTTTGGCGAAGGGAATCAGGCGCCCGAAGGCAGCCAGCCGCTCGGTCCTTTACGCCGAGGGCCGGAGCAGTTACCGACAGGCTCAGATTTAGACCAGCGCCAATTTCAATCCATGAACAAAGATTCAGAACATGTGGTGAGCGTGGAGGACGCGGCGGATGCCCGTCCGATCCTGATCGTCCCCTACATGTGGATCGGCGATTTTGTGCGCGGGCACAGCGTGGTGCGGGTTCTCAAGCAGCGCTGGCCCAATCGGCCCGTCGATCTACTGGTCACCTCATTATGCGCGCCGCTGGTCGACTACATGCCGGGCGTGAGGTCCGGCATGGTCTGGGACCTGCCGAGGGGCCGATTGGCATTGGCGAAGCAATGGGAATTGGGAAAGCTGCTGAAGGCCCGAAACTACCACACCGCACTGATCCTGCCCCGGACATGGAAATCTGCGCTGGCGCCGATGCTCGCGGGGATTCCGGAGCGAGTTGGCTTCGTGGGAGAGGCCAGATTTGGCCTCATCAACCGTTGGCGTTGGGGTGAGAGAGCCCTGCCCCGCTTCATCGACAAAAACGCTGCGCTCGCGCTGCCCGATGGCGAGCCGTTGCCGCGGGAGTGGCCTGTCCCCCAACTTAGCGTGCCCGCTGAGGTGGTACACCGGTGGCGCGAAACACATGGTTTCGGCAGCGCAAGAGTCGTCGCACTTGCCCCCGGCTCCGTGGGAGCCTCCAAGCGCTGGACTTATTATCCGGAAGCCGCGCGTCTGCTGGCCCAACGTGGCCTCGACGTTTGGGTGGTCGGAGGACCCGGCGAAAAGCCTATGGCAGCCGAAATCGCCGCCGCTGGCGGCCCGCGCGTACGTGACCTGACGGGGACCGATCTTCGAAACGGTGTGCTGGCAATGGCAGCGGCCGATGTCGCGATTTCCAACGACTCCGGTTTGATGCATATCGCCGCCGCGCTGGGCACGCCCACGATGGGCATTTTCGGCCCGACCAGCCCCTATCTCTGGGCCCCCTTGAATGGACTGGCGGCAACGGTCCAGACCAAAACGGTGGTGTCGTGCCAGCCCTGCCAACGCCCGGTTTGCAGGATGAACGACCATCGCTGCATGCGCGACATTCCAGCATCCGAGGTGGTGGACATCGCGCAACGGGTGCTGACCGAGGCCGCAGGTATCGCTCGATGAGCTTGCCGGTTGCGCGTCCTTGCCGCGATCAGTACCACAGATGCGAACCCGCAAGCTTGGGGGCCGTCTTTTGAACAAGGATTCCAGGGACCCGATCGCCGTGCATATGGCACGCTCACTGGCCGCGCTCGAGCGGGCGACGCGGGATTCGAAACTAAACGCCACGGCACGCGACATCGCCGCTGCCGTTGTCGCGGCGCTGCGCGCAGGCAACAAGCTCCTGATCATTGGCAATGGCGGTAGCGCCGCCGACGCCCAACATATCGC
>JAICIT010000245.1 GCA_025960445.1 Bradyrhizobium sp.
CCGCTCGTTGCCGCGGTTTTCGACCCCTATGTCAAAATGGCAAACGCGTTGCCGCGCGTCGTTCTCGCGCCGATCTTCACGCTCTGGCTCGGGCTTGGCATCTGGTCCAAGGTGGCGCTCGGCGTCACCCTGGTGTTCTTTATCGTGTTCTTCAACGTCTATCAGGGCGTCAGGGAGGTCAGCGGCACGGTGCTCGCCAACGGCCGCATGCTCGGCATGAGCGAGCGGCAGTTGATGCGCCACGTATATTGGCCCTCGGCCTTGTCGTGGATGTTTTCCTCGCTGCACACCTCGGTCGGGTTCGCGGTCGTCGGGGCCGTCGTTGGCGAATATCTCGGCTCCGCGGCGGGGCTGGGCTATCTGATCCAGCAGGCCGAAGGGGTGTTCGATGTCGCCGGCGTGTTCGCGGGCATGTTCGTGCTATCCGCATTCGTTATCCTGATCGATCTGGCGGTGACCCATGTCGAGCGGAGGCTTCTGGTCTGGCGGCCGGAGCCGGTTGAAAACAGGGGCTAAAGTCGGATTGCGGCTGACTTCTCAAGGCAACCGCGCTGCTCTATCCTGCGGCAACGAATGAACAGTACGGAGGAGACCATGAGAACGATTTTGGGCAGACTGGCCGCGGCCCTGTCGATGCTGGTGCTGACAGCCGGTCTCGCGGCCGCGCAGACCAAGATCACGGTCGCGGTCGGCGGCGGCTCCTGCCTGTGCTATCTGCCGACTGTGCTGGCCAAGCAGCTTGGCGAATTCGAGAAGGCCGGCCTTGCGGTCGAGCTGGTAGACCTCAAGGGCGGTTCGGACGCGCTCAAGGCGGTGCTCGGCGGCAGCGCCGACGTGGTCTCCGGCTACTTCGATCATTGTGTCAACCTCGCCGCCAAGAAGCAGGAGCTGCAGGCTTTCGTGGTTTACGATCGCTATCCCGGCCTCGTGCTGGTCGTCTCTCCGTCGCACAACGGCGAAATCAAATCGATCAAGGATCTTGCCGGCAAGAAGGTCGGCGTCAGCGCGCCGGGTTCCTCGACCGATTTCTTTCTCAAATATCTCCTGAAGAAAAACGGTCTCGATCCTGCCGGCACCGCCGTGATCGGCGTTGGTCTCGGCGCGACCGCGGTCGCCGCGATGGAGCAGGGCCAGATCGATGCCGCCGTGATGTTGGACCCATCGGTCACGGTGTTGCAGGGCAGCCATCCGGACCTGCGCATCCTCAGTGACACCCGCACGCAAAAGGATACGCTGGCCGTGTTCGGCGGCGAATATCCCGGTGGCGCGCTTTACAGCACCGCGGCCTGGGTCGCTTCACATGACAAGGAAGTACAGGCGCTGACCAATGCGATCGTGAACACGCTCGGCTGGATCCATTCGCATTCGGCGGAAGACATCATGGCCAAGATGCCGCCGGAAGTAGTCGGCAAGAACAAGGACCTTTATCTCGCCGCACTGAAGAACACGATCCCGATGTATTCGGAAACCGGCAAGATGGACCCGAAGGGCGCGGATGCGGTGCTGGCCGTGTTCAGTGAGAGCTCGCCTGAAGTGGCAAAGGCGAATATCGACGTCAGCAAGACCTTCACGAACAAATATGTCGAGCATGTCAAAAAGACCACTGGGTTGAATGCGAAATAAACCCGGTCGGGCGGCATGACGCATCCGATCATTCATCGCGTCAGGACGCTCGATCTTGGGTTTGAGGCGTGGCCTTGGCCATTCGCGAACGAAAAGTGCGCCGATATCGAGGCGCATTTTGCGGTCAAGAAGCGCGAAAAGCCGATCTGGAACGGGCGCATTCTGCTAGGGCGCGATCCCGACTTTACCGCCGAGCGGTTCAGCGCCCGCTATTTCGATGCCGATTTCGCAAGCTTCCTGGCCTGGCGGGACTGGGGCTTTCCCGACCCTAGCGTTTTCAACGGCTTCGGAATGGGCGCGCTGCGTTGCTGCGACGGTGCATTTGTGCTCGGCGAAATGGCCGGGCATACCGCCAATGCGGGGCGGGTCTATTTCCCCTCGGGCACGCCTGATCCTGACGATCTGAAGGGAGACGCGGTCGATATCGCCGGCAGCGTCGCGCGCGAGGTCGAGGAAGAGACGGGTCTGCGGGCAGAAGAGTATCGGGCCAGCGCCCATTGGGACTGTGTCGTCAGTGGCGCGGTGATTGCCATGATCAGGATATTGGAGGTCGATGTCACCGGCGAAAGGCTGCGCGCAAGGATTGAAGCCAATCTTGCACGGCAATCGCAGCCGGAGCTATCGCGGATCCATCTGGTGCGCGAGAGGCGCGATCTCACGGCGGCGATGCCGCGCTTTGTGACAGCATTCATCGAGTCAGAAATGGTTGCGTAAATCAATCCAGGTGCCGGGAGGTCTCAGTCCATGGGCAAAAAAGCTTCGCGATCGCTTGTGGCCGAGCTGAAGCCGTTCATAGCGCCGTTCCGCTTCGACGGATCAGGCAAGTTTCACCTGAAATCGAGCAATACCGACGAGAAGGGCGGGCTTGACAAGCAAAGCGCTGAAAAGATCATCGAAGCGAACCGGACGCGGCTGACTGAATTTCAGGAGCGGCTCTACGCCGATGATCGCTGGTCGTTGCTGGTGATCCTTCAGGGCATGGATGCGTCCGGCAAGGACAGTGCGATCAAAAGCATTTTTCAGGGCGTCAATCCGCAGGGCTGCGAGGTGTATTCGTTCAAGCAGCCTTCCCCTCGTGAACTCGATCACGATTTCATGTGGCGCAGCATGATTGCTCTGCCGGAGCGCGGGCGCATCGGAATCTTCAATCGTTCTTACTACGAGGAATGCCTGGTGACGCGGGTGCATCCGGATGTGCTCGCCAAGGAAAAGATTCCGAACCGGCTGGTGACCAAGAACATCTGGCGCGAGCGGTTCGAGGACATATCAGCCATCGAGCGTTACTTGACTCGCAATGGCACGGTGATCCTGAAATTCTTCCTGCATATTTCCAAACAGGAGCAGCGCGAGCGGTTTCTCGATCGACTCGATGAGCCGTCGAAAAACTGGAAGTTTTCGATGAACGACATCGCTGAGCGCGCGCTCTGGCCGCGATACATGGCCGTGTATCAGGACATCGTGCGACACACATCAACAGCGGCGGCGCCGTGGTATGTGGTTCCCGCCGATCACAAATGGTTTGCGCGGGTGGTGATCGGCTCCGCGATCGTCAGCACGCTCGAAACGCTCGACCTGCGATTCCCGCGGGCCGACGCGGCGTCGCTGCAGGAATTCAAGCAGGTGCGCACTGCGCTCGAAAGCGAAGGCGACCAGAAGCCCACGAAGACGAAATCGAAATAGAACGTCGCAGGAGAGTCGCAGACGCCCCTGTGTGACAGGAGTTGTGCATGAAGCGGAGGAAATTTCTTTCTTTATTCGCGGGCGTAACCGCTTCGCTTTCGCGGACCGCTCCCGCGCAGCAGCGCGATCGGCGAAAGGTTGTCGCCATGGTCAGCGCATTCAGCGAACAGGAAATGGAGCCGCTGCGGACCGCACTGATTGGAAAGTTGCGAGAACTCGGCTGGCGCGAAGGCGAAAATCTCGAATTCGATCTTCGCCTGACGGGCGGAGATCCATCTGCCATGGCGGATGCGGCGGCTGCATTGGTTCAGCGTCGACCCGACATTATCGTGGCCCAAGGAAGCCCTTTGTTGGAGGCTGTCCGAAGGCACTCCGGTGGCATTCCGGTGGTCTTTATGCTTGTTGCCGATCCGGTTGGATTGGGACTCATTCAGTCACTCTCGCATCCCGGCGGCGAGTTGACCGGATTTACCAATTTCGAACTTTCGGTCGGCAGTAAATGGGTCGAGTTGCTGAGTCAGGCCAGCCCTGCCGTTTCCACCCTCGTGCTGATTGCCAATCCCGGCAATCCAACGAGCACCGCGTTTTCCAGGCTGATCGAGGCGTCGGCGCGTTCGGTCAAGCTCGAGGCTCGCACGGTCTATGTCCGCAACGCCGCGGAAATTGAACAGGCCATTCGAAGTGCCGGAGGCCCGCAACATGCGGCATTGATGACGCTGCCGGATTTCCTCCCGGTGATCAATCGCGACCTTATCGTGAAGCTGACCAACGAGCTTCGCATGCCGAGCATTCATCCGTTTCGTACGTTTCCTGTAAATGGGGCACTGATGTCGTACGGCCTCGACTTTCCCGAGCTCTATCGGCAAGCCGCGGTTTACGTCGACCGAATTCTACGCGGGACCAAGCCAGCCGACTTGCCGGTTCAGGCACCAAACAAGTTCGAGCTCGTTATAAACCTGATAACCGCAAAGGCCCTCGGTGTCGATGTGCCGGCCGCGCTGTTGGCGAGCGCCGACGAGCTGATCGAGTAACGGCATCACTGCGGTTTTTGCGCTTAAGCGAGGCACGTGAACCAGATATTTCGAGGCTGCCGGACTGTGCGCATCAGTGGACCCGTTGCCTACATTCTTCTTTATGGCACCCTGTATGCCGCCTTTGGCGTTGCCTCGCCGTTCTGGCCGAAATTCTTCGAAACGAGGGATTTAAGTTCGGAGCAGATAGGTTTCATTCTGAGCGCTGCAATGCTGGTGCGGCTCGGCGCCGGCCCGTTGGTAGGAAGGCTCGCCGACCTCTGGCGATCACGACAGCTTCTGGCCATTGCTTCTGATAGCTATGCTGCAGGCTGCAGCACTTGCCCCGACCACCGCGATTGCGGACGCGCTGTCAGTCAATGCAGCGAAGCCGGAACGAGCGGGCAAGCCGTTTGAATACGGCTGGATCAGAGGCGCGGGATCGGCGGCTTTCGTGCTGGGCACGCTGGTGATCGGGCAACTGATCAGCCGTACCGATCTCAATCCGATCATCTGGATGAATGTGGCGCTCCTCCTTGCGGCCGCCGCTGCAACGGCCTTGCTGCCTCATGCGAGTGACCAATCCCGGCCGCCCGGTGACGGCTTGCCCCCCAGGAATCACTTGTCCGAGCTTCTTGGGATGTCGCGCTTTCGCATCCTCGTTCTGGTTTCCGCCTGGATCTATGGAAGTCACGCCATGCATGACGCATTTGCCGTGATCAGGTGGAGCGATGCTGGAATGGACGCCTCGGTCATAAGCATTCTGTGGTCGGAGGCGGTTGCCGCTGAAGTGATTGTATTCTTGATCGTCGGGCCGGC
>JAICIT010000246.1 GCA_025960445.1 Bradyrhizobium sp.
CCTAGACCGCAACTACGCTTCTCCCTTCGGCCGGGCCGCCGGGCGCATTGATGCCGCGACCGTCGACGCCGGTCTGCGCGCCTACATGCTGCGCATCTACAATTACATGACCATCGGTTTGGCCATCACCGGCCTCGCCGCACTCGGCGTCTATATGGCGGCAGTGACGGGCGATCCGGCCGGTGCCGCGGCCAAGATCGGCAACGCTTATCTGACGCCGTTCGGCTACGCCATGTTCGTCAGCCCGCTCAAATGGCTGTTCATCCTGGCGCCCTTGGCCATGGTGTTCGTGATCTCCGCCGGCATTGACCGGCTGCGGCCCGCAACCGCCCAGATGCTGTTCTGGGTGTTCTCTGCGCTGATGGGCATTTCGCTGTCCTCGATCTTCCTGGTGTATACGCACACCTCGATCGTGCGGGTGTTCTTCATCACTGCAGCCACGTTTGGCGCGCTCAGCCTGTACGGCTACACCACAAAGCGTGACATGAGCGGGATGGGATCCTTCCTGATCATGGGCCTGTTCGGCATCATCATCGCGAGCCTGGTTAACCTGCTCCTCGCGAGTTCGATGCTGCAGTTCGTGGTGTCGGTCGTCGGCGTGCTGGTATTCGCGGGCCTGACGGCCTGGGACACCCAGCGGCTCAAGAACGAGTACATCTACGGCTATGCTTCGCAGGGCGGTGACGTGGCGGAGCGCGCGGCGATCACCGGTGCGCTGTCGCTGTACTTGAACTTCATCAACCTGTTCACGCTGCTGTTGCAGCTGCTCGGTCAGCGCGACTGAGCGCAAGCCTGACGAAAATTCCAAGCCCCGGCCTTGCGGCCGGGGCTTTTCTTTTGGGACCGGCAAAAATACTCTGCACACTATGTCCTCGCTCGAAATCAGGCCCACAACCGCGGCCGATCTGCCTTCCATTACCGAGATTTATGAACACGCGGTGCGCTTCGGCACGGCAACGTTCGAGTTAATACCGCCGGATCTTCCCGAGATGACGCGGCGCTTTCGTGCGCTGATGGACAGCGGCTTTCCTTATCTGGTCGCGGCCCTTGATGGCCGCGTTGCCGGATATGCGTATGCGAGCCCATACCGGCCGCGACCCGCCTACCGCTTCACCGTCGAGAATTCAGTTTACCTGCAACCTGCCGTGCACCGACGCGGGATTGGCCTGCAATTGCTGCAACGCCTGATCGAGGAATGTGAGCCGCGCGGCTATCGCCAGATGATTGCGGTGATCGGGGATTCCGCTAACGCGGGATCGATCGGTGTGCACCGGAAATGCGGCTTCGAGATGATCGGCACCCACCCCAATGTTGGCTTCAAGTTCGGCCGCTGGCTCGACACCGTGATGATGCAGCGGGCGCTCGGGGAAGGCGCCAGAACGCTTCCCCAAGATGAAGCAAATCAGCGCTAAACCACGGCGAGCTTGCGATCGATCACCAGCAGCACGCGGTCCAGTTCGTGGCCGCGCCGCAGGATCAGGCCGCTCGCCGAAATCACGCTGTAGATGCCCTGCTTGCGGGCAAGCCGCGGATCTTTTTCGATTCGGTAGATCGGCACTTCCGAAGAGCGGCGGAACACCGAGAACACGGCACGATCGCGCAAGAAGTCAATCGCATAGTCGCGCCATTCACCGTCGGCGACCATGCGTCCGTACAAATTCAGGATGCGATTGAGTTCGAGGCGATTGAAAGTTACCCGATTTGATAGCGGACCCGCAGCGGCGGCACGCACCGCTGCGCGGGCCTCGCTTGGGTCGGCTTCCTCCGACATCGAACTCATCCGGCGCCTCCTGTCATCTCAGGCATGGTCAGGTCCCGAAATCGAACTGGCGAAAGCCCTGCGTTCGGGATCATGCCTGCATGATTGCGCCAACGGCAGGTCGCCGCAAGGGGTGATGCTCCGCACGTCCCCATTCGTCGGCAAGCGCCGGAGCGGCCAAAAAACCCAGCGTCACGCGATCGTTAGCGCGATCATAATGCCGCCCCACTTCCGCCCACCGCCTGCCGCGCCGGAATGCGACAAGATTCCCGTGCGTTGGCCCGGTCCTTTCGGTTCCGGATTCCTCAGCCCCCAGCCCCCCGGGGTCGTCAGGATCGGGCCTGTGCCGCAGCTACGTTTGTCGATACTGGGCCAACGAAAGTTGGTCCTTTTTCGTTACGGGTACCGCTGGGGTGCCCGATTTTTTACACCCTGATTTTCGCGTTTGGATGATGGGCAGCGCCAATGGCGGGTTTTCGGCGATCGAATGGCCGGCCGAAAATAAAATACCGCCGCTCAGTGTAGCTGCACGAAGGTCGCACCGAGCATCACACCCGGCCTGTCGCGATTCCCATCCTGAAGAAACACCACCGCGGCATCGACGCCATCACGCGATATGTTTTCCAGCGGAACGGTCCAGCTTGCTGGTGCGCCGTTCCAGTCGCCGACTTTGAGCAGCCCGCGCACCACATTGTGGTATGTCACCTGTCGCCCGCGATTCTCACCTCGCCCGATCGCGATCGGCACCGCTTTGGCCACCGAACAGATCCAGACTTCGCCGTGCCTGACCGCGGGAGCTTTAGCGGCGGCCGCCACCGAAACGGTAATCTGAGTGCCGGCCTGAGTCATGCTGACTGGCACCGACATCACGCCATCCGATTTGCTTGTGACGTGAATGGCGTTTTCGATGCCGGGGAGATCACTGCCGATGACATGCACCGAGCCATTGACCACGACCTGCGGCGTGTAAACCTCGCGGTCGCCGCGCACCTGCGAATAAGCCTTCTGACGCGCGGTGAAACGAGAGTCCGCCAGCGTATCCTTCCAGCCGAGATAATCCCAATAATCGATCGGCATGCTCAATGCGACCACGGAAGGATCGTTGGCGAGTTCACCAAGAACCTTGTCGGCGGGAGGACACGACGAGCATCCTTGCGATGTGAACAATTCAACCACCGCGCGCGGGTCCGCTTGGGCCGGGCGAATGAAGGCGATGATCGCGCACATGCCGAGCGCGCCCGACCATCGCGACACAAAGCTATAGGCCATCATCGCTGTCATGCTGGAAATTGGAAATCACCTGCATCGTCGCGGCACGCACTGATGCCCTGAACGCTGCCCTCCTCCGAATGGAGGAAGGCGGTTCTTCATAGGCCGCCGACTGCTCACCGGCTACTCACTTCGCAGTGAGCAATCAGTGTGTCCACATCAGGCTGCGAGCTTTCGCAGCACGTAATGCAGGATCCCGCCGTTCCGATAGTATTCGAGCTCGTCGAGCGTATCGATCCGGCACAGCAACGAGACCCGCTGCAGCGAACCATCGCCAGACACGATCTCGGCAATCAGCTTTTGACGCGGTTTCAGATCGCCCTGCAGGCCACGGATGGTGACCGTCTCATCCCCCTTCAATCCGATCGACTGCCAGGACGCGCCTTCCTCGAACGTCAGCGGCAACACGCCCATGCCAACCAGATTGGAGCGATGGATACGCTCAAAGCTCTGGCAGATCACCGCACGTACCCCGAGCAGTCGCGTTCCTTTCGCGGCCCAGTCGCGCGATGAGCCGTTGCCGTATTCGGCGCCCGCAAACACCACCAGCGGAACTTGTTCGGCCTGATACTTCATCGCTGCATCGTAGATCGACATCTGCTCGCCATCCGGCCAGTGCCGGGTAAGTCCACCCTCCGGAATGTTGCCGTCGGCGCCTTTCAGCATGAAATTCTTGATGCGGATGTTGGCGAAGGTGCCGCGCATCATGACCTCGTGATTGCCGCGCCGCGTTCCGTACTGATTGAAATCGGCGGGACGTACCTGATGCTCGGAGAGATACTTTCCGGCAGGTGAGGTCAACTTGATCGCGCCCGCCGGCGAGATGTGGTCGGTCGTGATCTTGTCTCCGAATATCGCAAGAATGCGCGCATCCACTACGTCGACGATCGGTTGCGGCTCCTTCTTCATGCCTTCGAAATAGGGCGGGTTCTGCACGTAAGTCGAACTCATGTTCCAGCGATAGGTTTCGCTCTCGACCGTCTTGATCTTCCGCCAGTTGACGTCGCCCTTGAACACATCGGCGTAGCGCTTTTTGAAAATCGTCGATGTCACGAATTTCTTCATGAACGCGTTGATCTCTTTGGCCGTCGGCCAGATGTCCTTCAGGAAAACCGGCTTTCCATCCTTGCCATTGCCGATCGGCTCCACCGCCAGATTTTTCGTCACCGTCCCGGCCAGCGCGTAGGCGACCACCAGCGGCGGCGAGGCGAGATAATTGGCCTGCACGTCGGGGCTGACCCGGCCTTCGAAATTGCGGTTGCCTGACAATACGGCAGCGCCGATGATTCCGTTGTCGTTGATGGATTTCGATATCTCCTCGGGCAACGGGCCTGAGTTGCCAATGCAGGTGGTGCAGCCGAACCCGACCAGGTTGAAGCCGACCTTGTCGAGATCGAGCTGAAGGCCGGAGTTGGAAAGATATTCCGCGACCACTTGGCTGCCCGGCGCCAGAGAAGTTTTTACCCAGGGCTTCGCGGTCAGCCCCTTGGCGGCGGCATTGCGCGCCAACAATCCCGCCCCGATCAACACGCTCGGATTGGAGGTGTTGGTGCACGAAGTGATCGCCGCGATAACTACATCGCCATGGCCAAGATCGAAGTTGCGGTTCTCGACCGGATATCGGTTCGAGATATCGGCCGATTTCTTGTATTCGCTGGCCATCGCGGCGGCGAAACCTTCGGCAACGGAAGGCAGTGCGACACGGCCTTCAGGCCGCTTCGGTCCCGCCATCGAGGGGACTACGTCCCCCAGATCAAGCGTCAGTTTTTCGGTGAAGACCGGATCCGGCGATTTGGCCGTGCGGAACAATCCCTGCGCCTTGGCATAGGCCAACACGAGGGCGACACGGGCGGTCGAGCGGCCAGAAGTCTTGAGATAATCGATGGTCTCGGCGTCGACCGGAAAGAATCCGCAAGTGGCGCCGTATTCGGGCGCCATGTTGCCGATGGTTGCCTTGTCAGCCACCGAGAGGTTATCGAGACCGGGGCCGAAGAATTCAACGAATTTTCCGACCACGCCCTGCTTGCGCAGCATTTGCGTGACTGTCAGCACCAGATCGGTCGCCGTCACGCCTTCCTTTAGTTGACCCTTGAGCTTGAAGCC
>JAICIT010000247.1 GCA_025960445.1 Bradyrhizobium sp.
CGCGACCGGAAACCAGCTCAACGTGACTGACAGCGTGCAGACCCTGCTGAGCAAGATCGACTCGATCACCGGTAGTTCGACGCCCTCAAGTGTCAGCGGCGGTGTCATTGCGCTACACACCGACAACGCCGCGAGCTTGACTGTGACGAGTTCGAATGCGACGGCGTTCGCGGCACTCGGATTTGGCGCCACCGCGACCGCGACGGTCCCGCCGCTTCGGGTCGGAAGCGCCCCGTTCGGCACCGCGACCTCGCTGGTGAGTGGAACGCCCGCGAATACTATCAGCTGGTACAAAGGCGAAGCGGGTCCGGGACCCGCGCGCTCCAGCGCTACCGCTCGGGTCGACCAATCGGCAACCGTGCAATATGGAATGCGGGCCAACGAGCAGGCTATCCGTTCCCAGCTTCAAACCTTGGCGGTGTTCTCGGCCGTAACCACCACGGCCGGTCCGAACGCGGCGCTGCAGGTCCAGGCGCTCAGCCAACGTGTCGGGCAAAACCTTTTGACGCAGCCGGGCCAGCAATCGATCGAGGACATTCAGGCCGATCTTGCGACCGCCCAACTGACGATTAAAAACGCCAAAACCCGGCAGACCCAGGCTCAGGGCATGCTGCAGGGCATGGTCGATCAGGCGGAAAGCGTTTCCCGCGATCAAGTCGCGAGCCAACTGCTGGCGGTGCAGACAAGTCTGCAGGCTTCTTACCAAACCACCGCGATGCTCTCTCAGCTCACCCTGACCAAGTATCTTCCGATCGCCTAGCTTCTTCTGACGCGTTTTCTTCGCGCGAACCGCCATCCACTTCGCTCGAAAACGCTCTCGCTCGCGCTGAAATGAGGCTGTTAGCGTCTCATTAACTACGTCTATTTACTGTTTGGTCACGAAAGCGGGCGGTGCCCGCTGCTTCGGAGCGGATCATGACTGAAAAGGTTCACCTCGTCGTAGCCACGCCCTGTTTCGGCGGGCAGGTCTCCAGCATTTATGCGGGGTCGGTTTTCCACTTGCAGCGATCCGTTCGTTCACGGCCCAGCATCGACTTGACGGTCCTGATGCGCGACGGCGACGCGCTGATTACGCGCGCGCGAGCAAACCTGGTGACGCTCTTTCTCGATAATCCATCCGCGACACACCTTCTGTTTGTGGATGCGGATATCGGCTTCACGCCCGATCAGGTCTATCGGCTCATTGAATCGGGGGCAGACGTCGTTGCCGGCGTCTATCCGATCAAGCGGGTCAATTGGGACAAGGCAAGACGGATGCTCGGCTCAAACCAAGCCGCGGCGCCTTCGGCTGCGCTTGATTACGTGCTGGAGATTGAAGATCCCGATCATGTTGTCGCGGTGAACGGCTTCACGCGCGTGCGCTACGCCGGGACCGGCTTCCTGATGATCCGGCGTCATGCCTTGGAAAAGATGTGCGAACATCCCGCTTACGCCTCACTGCAGTTCTTCCGCGAGCACTCCATAGACGCGCTCGCGGGAAGTCCGAACCGGTTCGCATTGTTCGATTGCATGATCGACCACGGAACCGGGACTTATCTCAGCGAGGACTTTGCGTTCTGCAAGCGCTGGACCGATATCGGCGGCGAAATCTGGGCTGATATCGAGAGCCGTCTCGATCATGTCGGTCCCTCCGTGTTCCACGGCGATATTTCGTTGCAGTTTGCCGCGACTGCGGCGCCGGCAATCGCGGCCAATGTTGCCTGAGATAGTCGCTGCCGCTGAACCGCATGGGGCACTGCGGCCTTGCCGTCGTTTTCTCTTCGAGACATCAGGAGTTTTTTAGATGCTGGCCGATTCCAAAGAACGGGCCGGGACCAGTGAACCGGTCTGCGCTGACCGGATCGGCTTTGCCAAACTCACGACGATGGCGTTTCACGGGATCGATCTTCGGCCCTTACGCGACGAACTGATGGCGAAAGTCATCGACGGAACAGCCGGCCCAGGTGAGGGGCTCGATCTTTCGCTGATCGCGCAGCTTCTGGGTGACAAGCAGACCGGGTTATCGATCCAGGCCGAGGTCGTCGGTTTCCATCAGCTATTTCGATCGCCATGCGCGACGAAGCAGCCAAAACTGCGTGTGCTTGCGCTCGCGGCCGCAATCGACATGGGCGGCAACACGCCGATCGAGTTTTTGCTGGAAGAGTGCGGCATCGAATTGCTGACGCTGTATGTCATTCCCGGAATTGATCTGCCGCTGCCGCTACCCGATCATGACGTGGCGATCGTGATCGCCTCGGATTCCAAGGAGTGCCGCGACGCGCTTCGGATGATCGATGAAATGTCGTCTCGCTGGCCGCGGCCATTGTTGAACCCGCCGCGACTCGTTTGCAATCTGGATCGGGATAAACTGCACGGCGTGCTGCGCGGTGTCGACGGGCTTGAGATTCCCGCGACCATTTACGCGACGCGCGCGCAACTTGCCTCTGTTGTTCAATCCGAAGTCGCGCTGACGGAAATTGCCGCAAAGCTTCGGTTTCCGATCATCGCCCGGCCACACGGCTCACATGCGGGCGTCGGGCTCGCCAAGCTCGATGACCCCGCCGCGGTCGATCGATATCTGGCCGAACGCCCCGAGCAGGAATTCTTCCTGTCGCGCTTTGTCGATTATGCCGGCGAGGACGGGCTATTTCGCAAGTACCGGATCGTGTTCGTGGCAGGCCAGCCTTACGCGTGTCACATGGCGATCGCCGCGCGATGGGATATCTGGTATCTCAACGCCGCAATGTCCGAGAATGCAGCGAAGCGTCTCGAAGAAGAAACGTTCATGCGCACTTTCGAGATCGGATTCGCTCGGCGCCATGCGACCGCGCTCGCCGGCATGGCGGAACGAATTGGCCTTGACTACTTCACCGTCGATTGCGCCGAAAACAAGCAAGGCGAATTGCTGATATTCGAGGCCGACAATACAGCCGTCGTGCACAATATGGATTCGCCCGAAATATTTCCGTACAAGCCGCCGCAGATGCGCAAGATATTCGAGGCGTTCGCGGCGATGTTGTGCAGCCGCGCCGTTTCAGGACGGGAGCACGCGGCGTGACGGAGAGCTTGCGCGAAGCGCCTCCGCAAACCCGAGCGAGTGAGACGCTCGATCCACAAAATTGGGGCGACATCCGCGCGCTCGGCCATCGTATGCTCGATGATATGATCGACTACGCGGCCAACATCAGGAATCGTCCGGTCTGGCAACCAATACCGGATCATGTCCGCGCGCACTTTCGCGCGGCGCTCCCGCGTAGCGCCTCCGAGCTCGGCGATGTCTATCGGGAGTTCACCGATTTCATCGTTCCTTATACCACCGGCAATGTTCATCCGGGTTTCATGGGATGGGTGCATGGCGGTGGCACCGCAGTGGGCATGCTGGCGGAAATGCTGGCGGCCGGGCTCAACGCCAATCTTGGCGGTCGCGATCACATTCCGATCGAAGTCGAACGTCAGATCGCCGAATGGATGCGTCAGATCTTCGGCTTCCCGCACGGCTCCAGTGGAATTTTCGTCACAGGCACCTCAATGGCCAATCTGATGGCTGTGCTGGTGGCGCGTACAACCGCGCTCGGCAAACCCGTCCGGCAGCGCGGCATTGCCGAGGATGGCGCATTGCTGACGGCCTATGCGTCCACGGCGGTGCACGGATGCATCAGCAAGGCAATGGACATCGCGGGATTCGGAAGCGATGCATTGCGCCATATCCAGACCGATCGATTTCATCGCATGGACCTTGACGCGTTGCACGAAAGAATCACGCGGGATCGTGTTGCCGGGTTCAAGCCGTTCCTCGTCGTAGGCTCGGCCGGGACGGTCGATATCGGCGCGATCGACGATCTTCACGCGCTCAAGTCTTTGTGCTGCGAACAAGGACTCTGGTTTCATGTCGACGGAGCCTTCGGCGCGCTGGGCGTTCTCGCGCCGGCGCTCGCGCCGCGACTTGCCGGAATTGAGCACGCCGATTCCATCGCGCTCGATTTCCACAAATGGGGACAGGTGCCCTACGATGCCGGTTTCCTGCTCGTCCGTGACGGTGATCGGCATCGCGACAGTTTTGCTGCGCCGGCCGCGTATTTGCGCCGGGAAACCCGCGGGCTCGCCGCGAATTCACCGTGGCCTTGCGACCTCGGTCCGGATTTGTCACGCGGCTTCAGGGCGCTGAAGACCTGGTTCACCCTAAAGACCTACGGCACGGAAAGGCTGGGCGCCGTTATCACCCGTAGCTGTGAGCTCGCGGAATATATGAAAGAGCGGATTTTGGCCGAGCCGCGCCTCGAGCTCATGGCGCCGGTGCAACTTAACATCGTCTGCTTTCGCTATCGCGCCGACAACGCCGATCAGGTGAATGCTGACATTGTGATCGACATTCAGGAGTCCGGGATTGCTGTGGCTTCAACCACATTGCTCCAAGGGCAGCTTGCGATACGAGCGGCCATCGTCAACCATCGCACGGACACAAGCGATATCGACGCGCTGCTTTCGGCGGTACTCGAGTTTGGCAGGCAGCGTTGCTCGTCATGTGATCGAGTGCCGCTGATTGAACCATCGCCGCCTCTGGCGATGTAGTCAAACTCAGGCAGAGTTGCGCTCCGTGCCCGCCGTTTCCTGGACAGCTTCATTGTGGTCCAGTAGCTGCTTCTCATAGGCGACGAGCCTTCTGGCTTGCTTTAACGCCTGATAGAGCTCGCCGTTCAGGATGTGATTGTTGATATCCTCGATGATCGGCCACGCACTCGGTGCGGCGGTAACGATGTCGCGCACCAGATTGAAATACGTGCCGTGATTGACCTGCGGGTCCGGCGAAATATACATCAGCTGCACCGCGAGATAGACGAGCTTGGCGGGCGTATCGGCTGTTTCCGGCGTCAGGATATCTTTCTCGCGCAGGATCGGAATGTTGTCGCCGTCGATCAACAGCCGCGCGCGCTGATCGGTGTTGGTGATGACGCAAGCGCCGATGATGATCCGTTCGTGCGGCTTGAGCTCGACTTTCAAAGCCATCGTTGTTCTCCGTTGCCGCTTCCGCCCCGACACGCAAGGTGATGCGACTGTCGGCTCTGGTGGCGGCTGCGCGCCGATGCTTTTGCCGATGCGACTGCGATCCTTTCTGATTGCGGTTAATGCCTCGTAAACGAGATTCGCCTC
>JAICIT010000248.1 GCA_025960445.1 Bradyrhizobium sp.
CAGTTCACGATCGCTAAGCTGGGACAGTTCGCTAACGTTGCGCTGATAATCCCGAAACGCCTGGATCATGCGGATGAGCGAGAGCAACATGGTATTCTCCTTGTATCGACGATTCAGCTCTAGAGATTGAGCCACCGTTGACGCGAATATAGAGGCCCGTTCCCCGCGTCGGAACACCGAATGCTGCGATGCAGCTAAGCTCTAAACGCATGACAAAGGTAAGGAACGCTTAAGGTTCCAATGCGACGGCCCGCGTCGCACGTGCTTTATGTGGAGTTAAGACAAGGAAAACGCGCCAAATTGTCCATTTCCTGAAAGCATTGGACCTCGCCATATGCGCATTTTGCATGCATCTAGTAATGAAATATGATTCATGAGAATGCAGCGGGAAATAGCGACCAATCAGGGAGCGTGTGCGAGTTGGTTCGCAAAGTACGCAATTGTCTTGGCGTAGACCTCGCTCTTGTTCCATTGTTGGATCACACCGAAATTGGGCGTGCCGGGTTCCCAGCCTTTGCCGCGCTCCCAGCCGTGGCTCGCAAGGTAGTTCGCAGTCGATGCGAGGACATCGGGCGCACTGTGCAGCAGGTCGCGGCGGCCGTTACCATCGAAATCCACCGCGAACTTAAGGTAGGACGACGGCATGAATTGTGTTTGGCCGATCTCGCCCGCCCACGCGCCGCGCATTTCGGATGGCGATAGGTCTCCTCGCGCCACGATCCGCAGAGCGTCCATCAACTCGCCCCTGAAAGTCTCTCCCCGCCGGCAATCGTATGCCAGGGTTGCCAACGAGCGGATAGTCGAGAATTTACCAGTGTTGGCGCCAAAATCCGTCTCCAGTCCCCAGATCGCAACCAGCACCTCGCCCGGCACCCCATAGCTTTGTTCAATACGTGCGAGTACGGACCCGTACTGCTTCATCAGATTGGTGCCGCGAGCGAGGCGAGGAGGAACCATGCGGCCGGAGAATTCCTCGAAAGTCTGATTGAAGACGCGCTGCGATCGGTCCCTCGAGAGCACCGCTTGATCCAGGGTTACGCCGCTCAGGCCCGACGTAATCGCCGTTTGTGAAACTCCCTTCGCGGCGGCCTCAGTCTTGAAATCTTCAAGCCAAGCCGGAAAGTTTCCGCTGCCGCAAGACGCCGCGACAGCGGCGCCTGCCCGTATCGTCAGGAAGGCACTCATTACAACGGCTGTGAACAAAGTAGTTGATTTGGAAACCATCAGCTCCGAACTCCAATTCGCTTCGCCAGGTGAGATCGGGCCGCGAAATGTCCGGACGAACCGCGGCCAAAACATGGCTCATCCGGAACCGCTGCTGCTATGCGAGGGTGGCATCGCGCCGATGCATTTTCCAGATGTGATTGGCGGCGGCTGGACAAGCCAAACGGCCGGTCGAAGCTCAACCGGCCGTGTGCTCACCGCGGCTCGCGGCGCTTATGAACGATTCCTGCGCCACCACGGAAGGATGGCGACCGGGAAATCCGCCGCTGATCGCCGCTCGCGGCTTGGTCGGGGAGTTACGGGCCGCGCGTTAGGATCGGGCACGACCACCTTGCGGTAAAGGTGCCAAGTGGCGTGACCGAGCAACGGGATCACCACCGCCAGCCCGAGGAACAGAGGCAACGATCCGAGGACGAGCAGCAACGCCACGATAAATCCCCACGCGGCCATTGGAATGGCATTCCGCGCCACTACGCGCAGGGACGTCACGATCGCATCGACAGCGCCGGCATGACGGTCCAGCATTAGCGGGAACGACACCACGCTGATGCAGAGCGCCACGAGCGCAAACAGAAAACCGACACTGCAGCCGACCACGATGAGCCACCAGCCCTGCGGCGTCGTCAGCACGCGCTCGAGAAAATCAGGAATGTCGGCGGCCGCGGTGTAGCCGAACGCCGCGACGTAAATCGCCTGTGCGGTTGCCACCCAGACCACGAACAGCGCCAGTAGCAGCGTGCCGAGCCCAAGCATAGCGCCGAACGATGGCGAGCGCAGCACGTCGAGGGCATCGATGGCCGATGCCGGTTCGCCGGCTTCGCGGCGGCGGCTCAATTCATACAGGCCGAGCGCCGCAAAAGGTCCGAGCAGGGCGAAGCCAGCAGCAAGCGGAAACAACAGCGGCAATACCGAATAGCCCAGCACCGTGCGTGCGAGCACCAGGCCAAGTACCGGATAAATCACGCACAGAATGATAGCGTGGCTCGGCACCGCCTTGAAATCTTCCCAACCGAGCCGCAGTGCTTCCTGCAAATCGTGAAGGCCGATGTGTCTGATGATCGGCCCAGCCCCGCTCTCCTGCGCAGGCTGAGCCGTTGGCGCAACATTGCCGCGATATGATGTGGCCATTGTCGTTACCTCCTTGCAGCCGTCGCGGCCGGCTTTGCGCAACCCAAAAGCGGCGCAAGAGACCGCGATTGAAACGACCGCGATCGGGCCAGACGCGAATACAGGGACGAAACTGGCCTTGTCGCGAACTGATGCTTCGAGCGTACGCCCATTCATCAGCGCCGTCGCTCACGCTTAGGTGAATGGTTCGCATTGGCAGGCCAGAAAGCGCGGATTACAGTTAACGCACGCCGGCCGGTTTGTCGGGCAGGGGAAAAGGGCGGCATCGATCCTCAGCGAGACAATTGGGAGCAACCATGAGCATTTTCGGCAACATCATGACCGCCATCTTTGGCTCAAAAGCGAGCGCCACGCCGGCAAGTACGGGGACGACGCCCACCGGCGGTGCGGCTGCAGGTACAGGATCAACAGCAGCGCCCGCTTCAACGTCGACAGCGCCCACACAGTCCGTGGATGTCGCCGCGATTGTGGACAAGGCGGCGGCGGCCAAAGGCGAGAAGCTGCAATGGCGCACTTCGATCGTCGACCTGATGAAGGCGCTCGACATTGATTCCAGCCTGACTGCGCGAAAGGAGTTGGCGAAAGAACTGGGGTACACCGGTGACAGCAATGATTCCGCGAGCATGAATATCTGGCTTCACAAGCAGGTCATGGCAAAACTCGCTGCGAACGGCGGCAAGCTGCCGTCCGAGATCAAGCACTGACATCGGCTGGACGGCACCCGCGGCTTCTCCCGCCGTGTCGCGGGTGCCCGATTGCCTTGCTCGCGATCGATCTGACCGTTAGACAGCGATCAATCATGCCAGGCTGACAGGACAGGAAACTATCATGAATACGATCGATCGCAGGAGTGTGTTGGCCACCGGCGCGCTGGCGCTGGCTGGTGCTGCGACCCATAGCGGGCGTGCCGAGGCGCAGGGCGCCGCAAAGCCAATTTTCTCCGTACCGGCAATCACGATCCCTATCGCAGGAGAAGAGGGCGTATTCCCGGTGCGCCGCATCTACTGCATCGGACGGAACTATGTCGCGCACGCGATCGAACGCGGTTCGGACCCGACCCGCGAGCCGCCGTTCTTTTTCCAGAAGCCCACCGATGCGATTCAATATGTTGCGCTCGGAGCCGTGGCTGACCACCCGTACCCCTCACTTACCAAAAACTATCACCATGAGGTCGAGCTCGTGGCTGCGTTGAAATCCGGTGGCACCAATATTTCTCCCGAACATGCGCTCGATCACGTCTACGGCTATACGGTCGGCCTCGATATGACCCGTCGCGATCTGCAAAACGGCATGGCCGCCGAAAAGAAGCCGTGGGAGATCGGAAAAAGCTTCGATCATGCGGCGGTGCTCGGCCCGATTCAACCCGCCGCGAAAACCGGCCATCTCGCAAAGGGCGCGATCTCGCTCGCGGTCAACGGCGCGGTGCGGCAGAATTCCGACCTGGACAAAATGATCTGGAGCGTGGCCGAGCAGATTGCGAAATTGTCTGAGGCCTTCGAGCTCAAGACCGGGGACATCATCTATTCGGGAACGCCGGAGAATGTCGGGCCGGTGGTAAAGGGCGACGTCCTGTTGTGCAAAATCGAAGGACTTCCGGACATGTCGATCCGGATTACCTGATACGCGCCGTCGCTTTCTCTGCAAGCCCCGTGAAAGTCAGGCCATGAGGTCTGCGAATTCCGGGTGCTTGGACAAGTAATCGGCGACGAATCCGCAACCGGCTACGACCTTCAGTTGATCCGCGCGGATCAATTGCAGCGCGCCATGGACCAGTTCGGAAGCGATGCCCCGGTCGCGCAGGGCGCGCGGGGTCTCAGTATGCGTGATGATCACGGTTGATGGCGTGCGTCGATAATTTGCGAACGCCAGCCCACCGTCGACGTCCAATTCGAATCGAGAGAGAGCCTTGTTGTCGCGGATACTGCTCATTGCGGGTGACCTAGTTCTGGATCAGGTCGGCATATTCGGGATGTTTGCCGATATAGCCCTTCACGAACTCGCAGTTGGCGATCACCTTTAATCCCTCGGCCCTGACCTGATCTAGCGCGCCTTTTACGAGTTTGGAGCCGATCCCCTTGCCGCCGAGTTCCGGCGGCACTTCGGTATGATCGAAGGTGATGACACCGTCCGCGACGTCATAATACGTTGCGGCGATGTGGCCATCCGCTGCAAGTTCGTAGCGGTGCTTCGTTTTGTTATTGACAATCTTGGTCATTCGCCTCGCTTCCGCCGTTGAAATTCGTCGGTCATAGACTAAGCACTGAAGCTCATCTCGGCTTTATAAACCCGAAACGGCTGATCCGGTTCATGTTAGAAAGTCGGAGGAGGAGGAGGAGACTTAGGATGAGAATACGGTGAGCCAAAAACCTGCGAGCCCAGCGCCAACAGGCGGCGTCGCGCGAATGTCACGCCGGGTCATGAACCTAGCCCATCTCGTCACCCAGAATGCCCGCCGCCACCGCAATCGCGTGGGTTTTATCTGGGGCGATCGGTCCTGGACCTGGCGCGAAATAAATGACCTCGTCTCGGCGCTCGCGGCAGCACTTGCCGCGCGTGGGATCGCCAAGGGTGACCGTATTCTGGTCCATTCCAAGAATTGCGACGAGATGTTCTGGTCGATGTTCGCGGCGTTCCGGCTCGGCGCGGTCTGGGTCCCGACCAATTTCAGGCTGATGCCGGACGAGGTGGCTTATCTTGCGGGCGCGTCCGGCGCCAAGGCGTTCCTTTGCCACGGCGATTTTCCCGAGCATGCC
>JAICIT010000249.1 GCA_025960445.1 Bradyrhizobium sp.
CACACTCTCGCGCGCGTCAGGCCTTATGCCCGAGCTCGGCACATGTGCGCAGATTAGCCTCGTTGGGCTCGTCTGTGCTGATCACCTCGAATACATCGGAATCGTTGCGCAGGTTTTTTGATTTCGACTTGATGACCAGCACCGACTGGACCGATTGGTGATCGCATTTTCGATAATATTGCGGTCCCTTGTAGAAGTCGTATTTAAGCGCTTCCAGCGCGGCGACTACCTTGTCGGTTTCGACGCTGCCGGCATTCTTGACCGCGGTGAGGACAGTTCGCACGCCGCCATAGCCGAGCGCGCCGTAATCGGTCGGCAGCTTGCCGTCGTACATTTTTTTGAAAGCTTCGTTGAACGCCTTTGTGGACGCAAACTTATCCTCGATCCCCCAGTAGAACGAACACCCGCCGATCACGCCCTCGAACGCCTGCGGCCCGGCGGCGACCCGGCTCGCATGCGAAAGCAGAGGCGCGATGATTTGCGTCGTCTGCTTGATGCCGAAATCGGTCGCCTGCTTCAGCACGATCTGCTGGTCACGGCCGAAGTTGCTGATGCAGAGGATATCCGGTTTCAGCGCCTGGATTCGCGGGAGCAGCGTCGAGAAATCGGATGTGCCGAGCGGGTGGCGGATGTCGCCGAGATTTTGGATATTGAATGTCTTGCCGACTTCGAGGAAGCCACGGACCATTTCGTGACCGTAGGCATAATCGGCGGTGAGGAACGCAACCTTTTTGCCAAAGTGCGAAAATGCATAGCGGCCGACTGCGCCCGAGGTCAAATGCGGATTCAAGGCTTCATGGAAAGTGAAACGGCTGAAATCGGCAGCTTCGTTGATCGCATCCGACTGGCTGATTGAATTGAAGATGATCCCGCGCTCTTTGGTAACGTTGTTGATCGCGAGTTGCACCGCGGCGGAAAGACTGCCGACGACGAAATTCACCTTTTCCTTTTCGACCAGTTCCAGCGTCCGCGTCGCGGCTTCACCCGGATTGAGCTTGTCGTCGCGAACCAGAAGCTCCGCCTTGCGGCCGTTGAGCCCGCCCGCATCGTTGAACTGCGCGATGGCAAGCTGCGCGGCGCGCACCTGGTCCTGCGCTTCGGTGCCATAGGGCCCGGTCAGGGGAACCGGAAAACCGATTTTGATATTTGCTTCCTGCGCCTGCAGCAAATTGATGCGAAATGGCGAGGCGGCAAACGCCGCTCCGGCGCTAGCCGTCGCCAGCAAGCGACGACGGGTCATCGATGCGGACGTGATCTTTTTCATTTTGGTCGTCTCCCTGAATTTTATGTTCGTTTCGTCGGCCTCGTGCTCGATCAAATTTTTCGCAAGGCGGTCAGGATAACCCGCGGCGTCAGCGGAATCTCCGTGATAATAGCGCCGAACGGCCTCAGCGCATCATTCACAGCATTGGCCACCGCCGCGGCTGCTCCCGCTGTTCCGGCCTCTCCCGCGCCCTTTGCGCCCAATTCCGTTTCCGCAGTGGGGGATACCACGTGGGCGACATCAATGTCAGGCATTTCGCCGGACATCGGCACCAGATAATCGGCCATGTTGGCGTTGGTCAGTTGGCCGCGCTCATCATAGATGCACTTTTCGAACAGCGCCGCGCCAAGGCCCTGGACCACTCCGCCCCGAATCTGCTCGTCCACCAGCTGCGGATTTACGATCGTGCCGCAATCCTCGACTACCCAGTGCCGCAGCAGCTTCACAAACCCGGTGTCGGTATCGACTTCGAGCCAGGAGGCCTGGACGCCATTCGTAAAGGCAAACGGGTATTCGCGCGGCACGAAATGACGGGTCGCCATCAATTCCGGCTGAATTCCAGGCGGCAAGGTATCGGGGCGGAAATAGACAATTCTGGCGAGTTCGCGCAGCTCAATGCGCGATGAGCCATCACTTGCGTTGACAACCGCGTCATTGGCGATGTCCAGTTCGTCGGGCGAAGACTGAAGGATCGCAGCGGCGACATCGAGGATGTTCTTGCGAAGCACCTTCGCAGCCTGCAGAGCGGCCTCGCCGCCGATCCCTGCTCCTCTCGAAGCCCAGGTGCCACCGCCATAAGGCGTATTGTCGGTGTCGCCGAGAATGACGCGGACGCGCTCCATCGAGACACCAAGCACGCTGCCGACGATCTGCGCGGTGAGGGATTCTGATCCTTGTCCCTGCTCGGTGATACTGGTCTGGCAAATCACCGCCCCTTGAGCATCCAGCCGCACCGCGACACCGTCCTGCGATGAGATGCGCGCGCCGCCGACACCATAGAAAGCCGCACTTGGGTTGGTGACTTCGATAAAGCTGGCAATGCCGATGCCGCGATGAATATTCTTCTCGCGCAAGGCCTCCTGTTCGGCACGGAGCTCTTCGTAGTTCATCATGGTCACGAGCTTGTTCATTGCCGCATGATGCGACAACAGCTCAAATCGAAGACCGGACGGCGATGTGCACGGGTAAGCGTGGTCGGGAATGAGATTGCGGCGCCGGATCTCCACCGGATCCATGCCGATTTTCGCTGCCGCCAAATCGACAAGGCCCTCCGTAATCGAACAGGCGATGGGATGACCGACCGCGCGGTACTGGCACATGACGTTCTTGTTCTGGAACACCACGCGGGCATGGGCGCGATAGTTCTTGGTCAGATACGGACCGCCGACCAGATTGACGATCTGGTTTGCTTCGATGGCGCTGGTCCGCGGATACATCGAATACGGGCCGATCCCGGTGAGATCGTCGATCTCGAACGTCACGATGCTGCCATCGCGCTTGACACCCACCCTGCCCTTGCACCGGTGGTCGCGCGCATGAATATCGGTATTGAAGCTTTCAACCCGGTCAGCAACGAACTTGATAGGACGGCGCAGCAGTTTGGATAGCGCGTACGTCGCCATTTCGTCGGCATAGATGTGAACCTTGATGCCGAAGGAGCCACCGACGTCCTTGCAAATCACGCGAACCTGCGAATCCTCAAGCCCGAGATGCAGGGCGGCGATGTTCTGCACCATGTGCGGCGCCTGCGTGCCCTGATAGATGGTGAGCCTTTTTTCGCCCTCGTTCCAGTCGGCGACCACCGAGCGGGGCTCCAGCGTTACGCCGGTGTGCCGGCCAAAGATGAAATCCGCTTCCACCACCTCATCGGCATCGGCGAACGCGGCGTCAACCGCGCCAACATCAAGGCTGCGCTCGAACGCCAGATTGTCGCCGAGCAGGGGATGAATGACCGGTGTCTGCGCGTCCAAGGCCGTGCGCATATCTGTGACGGCCGGCAACTGCTCGTATTCGACGCTGACCATTTCCATCGCATCTTCGGCGAGCGCGCGGCTGCTCGCGACGATGGCGGCGACGGCTTCGCCCTGCCAGCACGCCCGCTCGATCGCGATCGCATGCTGCGGTGCCGACTTGAGTCCCTTCAGATGCGAGAGCACGCCCACCCACGGCGTGATCACGGAGGCGAGGTCTTTGCCGCTCACGACGGCGATGACACCGGGCAACGCCACTGCCGCCGTCGCGTCGATTGCGACAATACGCGCATGCGCGTGCGGGGAGCGGAGGAATGCCACATGGGCCATGCGCGGCAATTCGATATCGCTCACATAAAGCCCACGCCCCTGCATCAGGCGATCGAGATTGGGACGGGGCACAGACTTGCCGATGTACGAGTTCGGCCGATCGAGTTCAGAGAGAATTTCGGGGTTCGCCGTCGTTACTGTCATGACCGGCGTCCCGCGCGACTCCGCGCGGTGGTCTCCACCGCGTCGATGATGGCATGGTAGCCGGTGCAACGACAATAATTGCCGGAGAGATGCTCGCGAATCCGCTCGCGGTCCGGCGCCGGCTCCCGCTTCAACAAATCCTGGGCGGCCATCAGCATTCCCGGCGTGCAGTAACCGCATTGCAGCGCATTGCGATCCCGGAACGCCGCCTGCAAATCGGCGACCTCACCGCTGTCGGACAACCCCTCAATCGTCTGAACCGACGCACCGTCCGCCTGAACCGCCAGCATCAGGCAGGAACGAACGATATCCTCATTCACCCGCACCGTGCAGGCGCCGCAAACTCCGTGCTCGCAACCGACGTGAGTCCCGGTCAGCTTAAGCTGCTCACGCAAGAAATCCGCCAGATTGATCCGGGGCAGAACATGCGCATCGACGCGCTCGCCGTTGACCTCGAGTGAGATCGGCATCGGAGCGGTCACGCATGTCCCCCGATGTCGAGATCGGGACGGCCGAGAAGCGAGGCCACGCCTCGCGCCATCAACAGCCTTGCCAGATGGCGGCGCATGGAGCTCGAGGCCTGCTGATCTTCGTGGGGGCCGAGCTCATGGCTAAGCGCAGCCAACGCCGCCGACAGCGCCACGGGCGTGACGCTCACGCCGACCAGCGCTTTCGCGGCTTTGGCCAATACGGGCTGGTCAGCGATGGCAAAGAACGCCATCCGCAGGTCTGTGAATTTGCCGCCGTCCACGACCGCCTGTGCCGCCAGGCCGGTAATTGCGTAATCGCCCCGACGCCGCGCGAATTCCTGGAAGAAATATGCGGAGTTTTTACGCACGATCGGCAGCTCGATCGCAACCAGCAATTCTTGGGGCGACAGCACAGTCTCGTAAATGCCCTTGAAGAAATCCCCGGCCGCTACGCGCCGTTCGCCTTTCGGACCGCTGATGATAATGCTCGCATTTAGGGCCAGCATGCAGGCCGGAAGTTCGGATGCGGGATCTGCGTGCGCCAGGCTGCCGCCGATCGTTCCCCTGTTGCGGATCGCGGGATGAGCGATCTCGGCGACGGCTTTCCTCAGCAGCGGCGCGTGGGTGGCCACTTCCGCGGATATCTGAAGATCGACATGGCGCGTCAATGCGCCGATTTTCAGGATACCCTTGGCAACACCGATGCCGCGCAGCTCGGTGAGTTCGCCGATATCCACGATGAATTCCGGAGAGATCAAACGCAAATTCATGGCGGGCATCAAACTCTGGCCGCCCGATAACACCTTTGCCCTGTCGCCGTATGCAACGAGCAACTCCAATGCATTCGACACGCTGGTCGCCCGTGCGTAGCTGAAAGCCGAGGCTTTCATGAACGTAGCCTCCCCGGCCGCTTCGCTTA
>JAICIT010000250.1 GCA_025960445.1 Bradyrhizobium sp.
ACGTGATGCAAGCGCCGCGGCGATCTCGCGATGTTCGGTGAGCGCCTGATGCGCGCGGCCGGGACGCGTGCTGGAGCGCAGCCTCTGGATGCGGAGCTGATAGTACAATTCGTCGAGCAGCATCCGCTCGAGGCGCTCGCAGCGCGCGCCACGCACGATGGTGAAGTGGAAGTCCTGGTCCTGAGAATACTGGTGATAGGCCGACCCGGACGCCAGCTCCGGCTGACTGGCGTGATGTGCCAGAAGATCCTGCAACCGAGCCAACTCAGCCGCCGACATGCGTCCGGCGGCAAGGCGCGCCGCCATGCCCTCGAGCGCCTCGCGGACGAGAAAAAGCTGCTCGAGATCCTGCGAGCTGAAGTCGATGACGCGTACGCCGATGCGCGGCGTGCGCATCACCAGTCGGCCCTCGAGCCGTCCGAGCGCTTCGCGCAGTGGCCCCCGGCTGATCCCGAGTTGCCGCGCGAGCTGGGCCTCCGACAATTTCTGTCCTGGCTGAAACTCACCGGACGTTATGGCCTGGACCAATTTGCCGAATGCTTCCTCGGCGAGCGAGGTGATTGCAATTGGCCTCAATGCAGACATCGCGGGACCGGTCCCTTTGCCGCTTCCGAACAAGCGGACCGGTGGCCCACCTGCCAAAAGCGCGTGGGTGATAGAAGCATGTCTGTCGACAGTCTGCAAAGGGACCCGGATATTCCGAAGTCCGCTGCCGGGTCACTGTGGCACCCGCGATCAGACGGCGCCCGCGAGTTCGCGATCCTTGCCGGATGCACGCGCATTGCATCCACGCGCGATGTCGATAACGGTATCGGCCGCCGGCACGCTGTCGCCGCGCCATGCGACATGGCCGTCCGGACGCACAAGCACGAGACAGCGTTCGTAAAGACCCGCGATCTTCCGGTCCGCCACCGGCACGATGGTCAGCGGCACCGCGCGGACCGTAGCCGCGTCCTGAAGTGCGGCCACATCGCGCGCGGTTGCTCCCTCGAAGCAGAGCAAAACGAATCCCCTGCCGAACAAATCGAGCGTCGATCGGCCGTCGGACAGCCAGGCATGCGGCGCGCGCGAACCGGGCCGTGATGTCGGAGTGTAGCTACCATAATCGTCTGGCGTCGGATTCGTGCCGTCGGCAATGACGATTGGCGATCCTTCATAGCGATAACCGACTTGCAGCCCCCAGGATTCCCAATCGAGCCGCGTGCTCTCGCGCAGGCCTGCGCCGATGCGTCGGCGCAGCGCATCGCCTTCGGCAGTGTCGTCGAGGATCGCTGCCGTACTTTCGCGCGGCTGCCAGGATTTGAAATTGTGTGTGGAGGCTGCCGCATTACGGATCGCGACCGGACGGCGTTCGACGTCGTAGCTCTCGAGCAACCCCGGCCCGCCCCAACCGCGGATCACGGCGTCGAGCTTCCAGCCGAGATCGACGACGTCGCCGAGGCCGGTATTCATGCCCATGCCGCCGGTCGGTGACATGATGTGCGACGAATCCCCGGCCAGGAACGTGCGGCCGGTGCCGAACGTATCGGCGATCAATTCGGCGCGCCGCCACGGCAGCACCGAATGGATCTCGAACGGAATGTCGTCGCGGCCGAGCGCGCGGCGCACCCAGGCCGCTGCATCCAGCGTGGTGAGATCGAGCCTTTCCGGCGAACCGAGAATGGTGAAGCGCCAGAGATCCTTGCCGTCGACGACGGTCCAGTTGCCCCACGTTCCTTCCGGCCCGACGAAGATGTAGCGCTCCGCTTCCTCCTTGCCGATGCGTGCGAGCAGGTCCTTGATCTCGACCATGATGCCGACCGAGTAGCTCAGCCGGGCCTTGCCCTGCATGCCGATGCCGAGCGCCTCGCGGATTCGGCTGGTGGCACCGTCGCACGCGACCATGTACTGCGCGCGGATCGGCACCTCTTCGCCGGTCGCAAGGTCACGGACGCGCGCCATGACATGGTCCGGATGCTGTTCGAAGCTTTCGAGCGCGTGTCGCAGGCGGATCGAGACCGGCGGCTGCTCCTGTGCCGCGTGTTGCAGCAGCGGATTGAGCCACATTTGCGGACAGCGCTGCCTCCGCTCCGGCGTCCATTCAGGAGTTGGCGCTGCGCCGATCGACGGATACGGCTCCTTCGCCAGCAGATGACCGGCGAGGCTGATGCAGAAGGCGATCGACAATTCGTAATCGTCTGGAAAGCCCGCCTTGCGCACGCGTTCGGCGATACCCCAGCGACGGAAGAACTCCATCGTTCGCACCTGGATGATGCCGATCTTGGGATGATCGACCGAGCCGTCGCCCTGCTCGATCAGGGTGCATGGCATGCCGCGCCAGCCTAGATCGAGTGCGAGCGCAAGGCCGATCGGGCCGCCGCCGACGATCAGGACCGGCGTGTCGATCAGCCGGGTCATTGCGACGCGCCTGTTCCAAATTGCGCCCGCAGCTTGTCCACCCACCCGCCGATGAGAAATTCGCCGTCCCGCGGCGCCGGCACGGGAACGCTCCAGGGCAGCGCCTTCAAGAGGGCCCAGGCGAGGCACAGATTCGATGAAAGGACCGGCTTGCCCGAGCGCCGGGCCAGTTCAGGAATAGCGCGCAAGGTCGGCATACCGGTGCCGGTGAGGACGATGGCATCCGCCTTCTCTACCTGGAGCGCGGCGGCTGCCTCCAGCACCATCGGCGTGCGCACGAGATAGACGTTGCGCGTGTCGGCCGTATCGAGCGGCACCGTCGCCGTGCTGACGATCTCGAGACCGCAATTGGTCCAGTAGGCTTCGCTGGCCTTGATCAGCCACGATGGATAGGGCGCGAACAGTGCGATCCGGCGCAGGCCGAACTCCTTCAGAGCCGCGCGGATCGCTTGCGCCGACGACACGATCGGATAGCCGAAGGCGTCAGCGCAGGCGCCGATCTGGCGCTCTTCCTCCGGTGCGCCCACCAGGTACGACGTGCCCGTACACGCAAAGCCAAATGCGTCAATGGGCGCGGTGTCGAACGCTTCCAGGCTGGTCGCGAGGTTGGTGAGATAGTCGACCAGCCGGTTCTCGGACTTGGTGCGGCTGCCCTGAAGACGCGTCGTGACGAGCGACACGCCCGACGGCACGAGTGACCACAACTCTGGCTCTACAGTTGGGTTGGCCTGCGGCACGCCAATGCCGAAGGTCGCCAGCTGTCCGTACTCGCGCGTTGCGGGCCGGGCTTCGCCGGTGTTCGGTGGCTGATTGCTGTTCATGTTGAATACTGGGATCGCCCGGGCCTAGACGCCGTGTCAGGATTTTTCATGGATAAGCAAGCGCTTCCGCATGACGCGCTGTCGCTACAATTTGATTTTTGCCGCAGAGATTGCCGACTTCCATTTCGCGATATCGTCCAACATGATCGCCTTAAATTCTGCCGGGCCCGCCCCAATCGCGTCCACGCCGTAGGTGTCGAAGCGGTCAAGAATGGATTTCTCTTTAACCGCCGCCTGGATTGCGGTCGCGACTTTGTCGACAATTTCCTGTGGCGTGCCAGCGGGAGCAACTACGCCATTCCAGGTCTCCGACTTGAACCCCGGATACCCGACTTCCGCGATCGTCGGCACGTTCGGAAGCTTTCCGGAGCGCTTCGCGCCGGAAACGGCCAGCGCGTTTAGATCGCGGCCGGCGTGCGGCAGCGCCTCGGATAGATTGCCGAAATAGACCGGCACCTGCCCCGCGATCACATCCGCAATGGCCGGCGCACCGCCCTTATAGGGCACATGCACCATATCGAGTCCGGCCCGCTGTAAAAACAGAACCATCGTCAGGTGGCTGACGCTGCCCGTACCACCCGATGCATAGGGCACCTTTCCAGGCCGCGCCTTTACGTATTCGATGAACTGCTTGATATCCTTCGCCTCGAAGTCCCGGTTGGCGACAAGGCAGAACGGATTGCTGGCGACGTCGCAGATCGGCGCAAAGTCCTTCACGGGATCGTAGTGGACTTTGTGAAGCACGGGTACGATGGCCACCTGTGGCAGGGCCACCATCAGCATCGTGTAGCCGTCGGGCGCCGCCTTTGCCAACGCGTCCGCCGCCACTATACCGCCCGCTCCGGGGCGGTTATCGACCACGAATGTCTCTCCGAGCTTTTCACTCAGATAATTGCCGATGATCCGGGCGATCCCGTCGGTGTTGCCGCCCGGCGCAAATGGGACAATCATTTTGATCGGCCGCTCGGGCCATCCGCCTGCAAAGGCGTATCGGGGCAACGCCATTGCGGCGGCAACCCCGGCCAGACCCTGCAAAACTCGACGCCTCGTTGTCATGTCCGATCTCCCATTCCGTTTTGTTCATTTGCGGCGCGGCTCGAGGGCGCGGAGCCCTCTGCCCGACGCCGCCCCTCAGGCAACCTGCTCCGCGGCCCTCAATCCGTCGAACATCGCTGTCCGCATTAGAAACGCGCGCGATCGGTCGGGATTGGCAGCGATGTCCCGCATCTCGTCGAGACGGGCCTTGCGCTTTGCGGGATCCTTTTCCTCCAAGACCTGCTTATTCTGAATGGTCATTGCCTGGAGGAACGCCTTCGCAACGTGGCGTCGCTGCCGGTCGTAGAGGTCCAGCAGAGAATCGCTTCCACCGTTCAAAACCTGAAGGAGTTTGCCGGACAGACTGACAGCGTCGTGAATGCCGAAGTTCATGCCCATTCCACCGAGTGGGTTGTTCACGTGCGCAGCATCGCCCGCGAGCATGACCCTGCCGGCGCGGTAGACCTCGGCGACGCGCTGATGGACCGTGTAGAGGTTGGTATGCACGATCTCGTAGGGCTGCCCCGCCGGCATGAAGCCTTGCACTTTTCGCTCGGCGTTCCCGTAATCCAGCAGCTCCGACTCTGGTGCGTCAGGCGGTGTGGGGAATACGACTCGCCACACGCCCGGCGGAGCAGCACCCGGGACCTTGAACAACGCACACCACTCGCGCGGGTCCGAGACGTAGCAGCTATAGGCGAAACCCTCGCGCTCGAAATCGCTGGTGGTGGTAATGACCAGGAAGCGTTCCTGGTAGGTGAACCCGGCGAAGTCGATATCCTGAGATTTGCGCACGACGCTGCGGCCGCCATCGGCGCCGATGACGTAGCCGGCT
>JAICIT010000251.1 GCA_025960445.1 Bradyrhizobium sp.
CGCATCCCGTCCCGCGTTCGTGACGATCGCGATCGCCCCTCAAATGGGACGAGACGGCACGGGTTCTACGAGCGATTTGGGCAAAACGAATACCGAAATGTTTTTGCAAGCCGGACTGGACAGGCCAAATCAGATTGATCCGCTTGAACAAATCAGCGTTTTAGAAACGTAGCCCGGGTGGGCTGCTGCTGTGCGTCACGCTCTTGGGCGTTGCGCGATCGGGCCAAGACACGTTCCCAACCAGCCGCTATAACCCGTCCGCAAGAAAATGGAGGAATGCCCATGATCTATGAAATGCGCGTGTATCGCTGTTTGCCGGGGAGACTGCCGGCGCTCCTGAAGCGCTTCGAGGTGACCACGCTGAAATTATGGGAGAAGCACGCAATCAGGCCGGCCGGGTTCTTCACTACGCTGATCGGCGAATCCAATCAGGAGCTGACGTATTTTCTGGCATGGGAGTCGCTCGCCGAACGCGAGAAGAAGTGGAACGCGTTCTCGACCGATCAGGACTGGCTGACAGCGCGCGCGAAATCTGAAGAAGACGGACAGATCATCGGCAATATCGCCAGCCAGTTCCTGGTGCCGACCGCATTCTCGACGATTAAGTAAGGCGCACTTGCCGCAAATCTTCTGTTCGAGAGTCCTCATCGGTGTTGATCCGCGTGCGGCTGCCCGGCATGCTCGTGCCGAAAAAAGGAATAGTGAATTGAACGCGAAGACTCTCGCGGCGCCAACCGTCAATGCCGGCCCGGTCAAATTCGGCAATGACTTGCCGATGTCGATCATTGCCGGCCCGTGCCAGCTCGAGAGTCGCGCGCATGCACTCGAGGTCGCCTCGGCGCTGAAGGACATTGCGGCGCGGCTCGGAATCGGACTCGTCTACAAAACGTCATTCGACAAGGCCAATCGTACCAGCGCAACGGCTGCGCGCGGCATCGGCTTGAAACAGGCTGTGCCGATCTTTGCCGAAATCCGATCGTCACTGCGAATCCCCGTGCTCACCGATGTTCATGAGGCCGCGCAATGCGCCGAGGTGGCGGAGGCCGTCGACGTGCTGCAGATCCCCGCATTCCTTTGTCGGCAGACCGATCTGCTGATCGCGGCGGCTGCGACCGGCAAGGTCGTCAACGTGAAAAAAGGACAGTTCCTGGCGCCGTGGGATATGAGCAATGTCGTCGCCAAGATTACCGGTGCCGGTAACGCCAATGTGCTGGTCACAGAGCGCGGCGCGTCGTTCGGCTATAATACGCTGGTGTCGGACATGCGCGCATTGCCAATCCTTGCGCGCACGACCGGCGCACCCGTCATCTTCGATGCGACCCATTCGGTCCAGCAGCCGGGCGGGAAAGGTGACGCGTCCGGCGGCGAGCGCGAATTCGTTCCTGTGTTGGCGCGCGCCGCAGTCGCGGTCGGAGTGGCCGGCGTGTTCATCGAAACCCATCCCGATCCCGACCACGCGCCATCGGATGGCCCCAACATGGTGCCGCTGCGCGAATTCGAGCCGTTGGTGCGCAGCTTAATGGCGTTCGATGCGCTTGCGAAGAAATTCGCAAAGCAATCCTGATCCGGATGCGCCGCAACCGATAGTACCAAAATCGAATTGGGAGTCCCGGCGTGATCGTTCGAGCGCTCGGCCGGATGTTCGCGATCAGCCCCGCCCGCGATATGGCGCGACGCTCTGATCGGGAATCCACATTTGCTTCGGCAATTTGCCGGTCTGCCAGAACACGTCGATCGGGATGCCGCCGCGCGGATACCAGTAGCCGCCGATGCGCAGCCACTTGGGCTTGATCTCGTTTGCTACCCGTTTGCCGATCATAACCGTGCAATCCTCATGAAAGGCACCATGATTGCGGAAGCTCGCGACATAGAGTTTCAGGGATTTGGACTCCAGCAGCCATTGGCCCGGCACATAGTCGATGATGAGATGCGCGAAATCCGGCTGGCCTGTCACCGGACAGAGCGAGGTGAATTCAGGTGCGGTGAACCGCACGAGGTAATCGGTATCCTTTTGCGGATTGGGCACTCGGTCGAGTTTTGCTTCATCGGGGCCGCGCGGCCATTCCACGGCGCGGCCGAGTTGCATGCTGGGTGCTGATTTGCGCTTATTCGGCATCATGATCTCCGCTGTCGCGCGTTATTAGACAATTCACCGGGTAAGGTCACGGGCGCGATGGCCTTTTCGACCCCTGTGCCTTGCTGTAGAAGCAGCGCCGACCCGTCCGCTGCGCATTCGCATGAGGCACTCATGACTGCAATCGTCGACATCATCGGCCGTGAAATTCTTGATAGCCGGGGCAATCCGACTGTCGAGGTCGATGTGGTGCTTGAAAATGGCGCGATGGGACGGGCGGCGGTGCCATCGGGCGCCTCCACCGGTGCCCACGAGGCCGTTGAGCTGCGCGACGGTGACAAAGCGCGCTATCTCGGTAAGGGCGTCCGGAAGGCTGTCGAGGCGGTGAATGGCGAGATTTTCGACGCCATCGGCGGCATGGACGCCGAACAACAGGTCCAGATCGACAGCACCATGATCGGCCTCGACGGCGCGCCCAACAAGAGCCGACTTGGCGCCAACGCCATTCTCGGCGTTTCGCTCGCGGTCGCCAAAGCGGCCGCTGAGTCCACAGAGCTGCCGCTCTATCGCTACGTTGGCGGCACCTCCGCGCGGACGCTGCCCGTGCCGATGATGAACATCATCAACGGCGGTGTGCATGCCGACAATCCAATCGATTTCCAGGAATTCATGATTATGCCGGTCGGCGCCGCCAGCTTTGCGGAAGCGCTGCGTTGCGGATCTGAAATCTTTCATACCTTGCGGTCTGAATTGAAAAAGGCCGGCCACAACACCAATGTCGGTGACGAAGGAGGGTTCGCGCCCAACCTGCCGTCAGCGGACGCCGCGCTCGAATTCGTCATGGGCGCGATCGGCAAGGCCGGTTACAAAGCCGGTGGCGACGTGATGTTGGCACTGGATTGCGCCGCGACCGAATTTTTCAAGGACGGAAAATACGTCTATGGCGGCGAGAACAAGACGCGCTCGCGATCGGAACAGGCGAAATATCTCGCCGATCTCGCCTTACGCTATCCGATCGTCTCTATCGAGGACGGTATGTCCGAAGATGACATGGACGGCTGGAAGGAGTTGACCGACTTGATCGGCCGCAAATGCCAGCTCGTCGGCGATGATCTGTTCGTCACCAACGTCACACGGCTTGCGGATGGCATCAAAAATGGCCGCGCCAATTCCATTCTGGTGAAGGTCAACCAGATCGGCTCGCTGACGGAAACGCTTGATGCCGTCGAAATGGCTTTCAAAGCCGGCTATACCGCCGTGATGTCGCATCGTTCTGGTGAGACGGAAGACTCGACGATCGCCGATCTCGCAGTCGCCACCAATTGTGGCCAGATCAAAACCGGTTCGCTGGCGCGCTCGGATCGTACCGCCAAATATAACCAGTTGCTGCGGATCGAGCAGCAGCTTGGCAACCAGGCGAAATATGCGGGTAAGGCGGCGCTGAAAGCGCTACGATAAAGTACAATTCATTCCGATAAGAAAAAATAAGGGGAGGGTTCACGATGAGCGCCGACGGCAAAACCGGGCTTCAGCTTCGCTCGTTGATCAAGAAGAGCGGCGATCTCGAAATATCGCTGGTGGACGTGCCGACGCCCGAGCCAGCGGCCGATGAAGTCGTGGTCCGCGTCGAGGCTGCGCCGATCAATCCATCGGACCTCGGGTTGTTGATTGGCGCGGCGGATATGACCACCGCCAAATCGTCAGGCACCAAAGAAGCGCCGGTCATCACGGCCAAAGTCCCGCAAGCGGCGATGAGCGCCATGTCGGGGCGGCTCGATGAATCGATGCCGGTTGGCAACGAGGGCGCCGGCGTTGTGATCAAGACCGGACCATCCGATGCCGCAAAGGCGCTGATGGGCAGAACCGTCGCAATGATAGGCGGCGCGATGTATTCGCAATATCGCTGCCTTAGGGTGAACGAATGCCTGCCGCTGCCCGCCGGCACCACGGCGGCCGAAGGCGCTTCGTGCTTCGTCAATCCGCTGACCTCGCTCGGCATGACCGAGACGATGCGCCGCGAAGGCCACAAGGCGTTGGTGCACACAGCGGCTGCATCCAATCTCGGGCAGATGCTCAACAAGATTTGCATCAAGGACGGCATCGGCCTCGTGAACATTGTCCGCAGTCAGCAGCAGGCCGACATCCTGCGCAAGATCGGCGCGAAGCATGTCGTCGATTCAACCGCTCCTGCGTTTATGGACGAACTGACCAATGCATTGCTGGAAACCGGAGCAACGCTGGCGTTCGATGCCATTGGCGGCGGCAAGCTCGCCGGGCAAATCCTCACCGGCATGGAGATCGCCGCCAACAAGACGGCGAAAGTGTACAGCCGCTACGGATCGAGCGTGCACAAGCAGGTCTATATCTATGGAAGTCTCGACCCCGGGCCGGTCATCTTGAATCGGGCGTTCGGAATGGCTTGGGGCGTGGGCGGCTGGCTGTTGTTTCCTTTCCTGCAGAAAATCGGCCCGGCCGAAGGAGGGAAGCTGCGCCAGCGCGTGGTCGACGAACTCAAGACCACTTTCGCCAGTCACTATACGCAGGTGGTGTCTCTGCCAGAGGCGCTCCAGCTCAATCATGTCGCCGTTTACGCCAAGCGCGCGACCGGCGAGAAGTACCTGATCAATCCGAACAAGAGCTGAGCGGCAAGCGAACCGCTGCACGTGCCCTCGCCCGGTCAGGCTTCTGCTTTTCCCTGCGCCAGCCCGGGAAAGTTTACGCGTCCGTCCGCCTTCGGACCGATCGCGTTTGCACAATACATGCACTTGCATCTTCTTCCGGAACGTGGCTAGGTTTGGGGATCAACACATTTGGCACCTAAAGGAACTTGTATGGCCACCTCCTATAATATCGCCGTCATTGTCGGCAGCCTTCGGAAAGACAGCTTTACGCTCAAGATCGCCAACGCCCTGACCAAGCTCGCGCCGGATACGCTCAAGCTCAATCCGGTCACGCTGCACGACCTTTCGTTTTTCAATCAGGACCTCGAAGCGACGCCACCCGCCGACTGGC
>JAICIT010000252.1 GCA_025960445.1 Bradyrhizobium sp.
TGCGACACAAAGGCCTATCGAGGCAGGCGCGCGTCCCGTGAGCCAGCCGCGCGTTCTTCGACGCCGATTGGCGCAATGCACAACTTCCAACCTTTGCGCGGGAACGAAGGCCTTCGCCCCAGTTCTGTGCAGAATGGCGCAAGCCGCAAACACTGGTGCGACATGAAACGATCGGTGCCTGTTGGCGCCAATCGTTGTCGTCGATACCGCTTCCGAGGAGGCTCAGCTCCGCCCCGAATTTTGACCAACCTTCGTTTGAAGAATTGGCCATTAACCGCAAGCGGTCAGTCAAGCTTGACTCCTGGGGAGAGGGTCCAGGCGTAAGAGGAGAGCCGTCACCGACCGCCGTCGGTGGCAGCTTTTTGCTTCAGGCCAAAACCAATAGGGATTAACGCGCGTCAGCTCGGGCAGGAGCTACATTGCGCTTCGCTGACAACGCACCTTGAAAATATTCAGCTCTGCAAACGTAAAGGCCCGGTAGGTGATAGTAGCCCGTCTCTTTTTACAGTGTTTGGAGTACCACCACGCTTCGCTATGCGTGAAGCGTGTGGCGAAGTCGTCGTAGATACCGAATCTGATGCGCATCTTGAAAGTACCGAATTCACGTTACGGGGATGCCGTTAGGGCGCAACTGTGAAGCCGCTCTACGAGTAATACACGCTGTTCGGCGACGAACCGTAACAAAGACGGGCAGCCGCTTCTCTGCAAGCCAATACGCGTGCGAAGGATACGAGACAATCGCGCGGTAGCGACGGCAAGGCTTTACTGTCGCGGCCGCGATCAGGTGCTCAAGGCTGAACGCCCGTTCATGAACCTAACAACGCTTTACTGCGTTGTGTGCTCCGGGGCGAAAAAGGAAGACAAAAAGGAAAGCGTCACATGCGTAAAGCGGTTTGGGGTGCGGCAAGCGCACTAGTTCTTGCCTCACCGGCAATGGCCTCCGACCTGGCGGTCACTCGTTATTCCGAAGTTCCACACCATGAGCGGGAAGTTCGCACCAAGGAAGTTCGCACGCGGGAAGTTCAGACCTACACGTCTCCGCGCGTGGTTGTCGAGCGCCGGACGGCTCCGCGCGTCATTGTCGAGGAACGCGCACCCGTCGTTTCCGAAACAGTCGTGGTTCGCCGGCCACCCGTCATCGTTGAGCGGCCACCAGTAGTGGTAGCGCCGCCGCCAGTCGTAGTAGAGCCCCGACGAGTCGTAGTCGAGGAAGAATATCCGTTCTATGCGGAACCGAGCGTATATGCGTCCGCTGGGCCGGTTTGGCGTTGGGGGCATCGACGGCATTTCCGGGACGGCTGGTAAAATGAAGTATTGCAACGCCACCCGGCGCGGAGGCGTCGGGCCGGGTTGGCGGCAATCTGTTCATGGTGCCCGTCAATCCGAACGGCGCATCGGCGGGCTCCTCTACGTGGCTGTAATGCGCGTGAGCGGTGCGGCCTGATTGCTGGATCGTGTGAACGGATTGGTCTGTTCCCGACGAGACAGATCCCCAATCCGATCAGTGAGCCACCTTGAATTGCACGACGTAGACAGCCGCTCCGGCAAAATAGCCGAGCAGCGCGAGCCACGCGATCCGGCGCATGTACCCGAGGAATTCGATCTTCTCGATACCCATTGCCGCAACGCCAGCCGCCGATCCGACGATCAGAATCGAGCCGCCCGTTCCCGCACAATAGGCCATGAACTCCCAAAGAAAGGCGTCGGTCGGATACTTCGCCAACGGATACATTCCCATCGAAGCCGCCACCAACGGCACGTTATCCACGATGGCGCTGAACAAACCAAGCAGCAGGACGATTACGCCCTGACGCCCAATTGACCGATCCAGCCAAGCAGCCAGTGATTCGAGAATTTTGGCGTGCTCTAACGTTGCCACGGCTAGCAGAATACCGACCAAGAATAGTAGCGAGCTATGGTCAATACGACTCAGCGCATGCGCGAGTGTCAGTCTCTCCCGTTCGTCGGGCGGCTTGCTCTTGTGCAGCATCTCGCTGACAACCCACAGGATTCCTAGCCCGAACAGAATGCCCATGAATGGCGGCAAATGCGTGAGCTGCTTGAAGATCGGCACCAACACCAGAACGCCGAGCCCCGCCGCAAGCATAGTGTTACGCTCGAATGCCGGGAATTCGGAAGAGTCGGAAACGCTCACCCCAGCCCTAAATGCTTTAGTCCTGAACGCGGAGGTCACGATAAGAAGAGGAACCAGCAAGTTCACAACGGAAGCGGCAAACAATCCTTTGATGATCCCCAGCGCAGTCACTTGGCCGCCGATCCACAGCATCGTGGTGGTAACGTCGCCCATAGGTGACCACGCTCCGCCCGCATTAGCGGCGATCACGATCACAGAGACAAATAGTAGCCGATCATCGCCGCGGTCGAGCAGCTTTCGGATCAGCGAAACCATGACGATGGTTGTGGTGAGATTGTCCAGAAGGGCGCTTAATACGAACGTCACCCACGACACGATCCACAACAAACCTGTCATCCCCTGCGTGCGGATGCGGGAAGTGATTACCGAAAAGCCATCATGGGCATCGATCATCTCCACGATGGTCATCGCGCCTAGCAGAAAAAAGGTGATCCGCGCTGTCGCGGTGATACTCTCGTCCAACTCATGCCCAGCGCGAGCCTGATCGCCAATCGCTAGCGCGTAGACCGTCCACAACAGGCCAGCGCCGAAGAGAGCGGATGCCGATTTGCTGATTTTGACCGGGTGCGCTAGCGCAACCGTCGCGTAGAGCGCGATAAAGATCAGGGCCAGCGCGACGACCAAGAGAGGACCTTTAGCGAGAAGGGATGGACGCGGCCTTATGCGCCTCAGCGATGAGTCTGGCTATGCGACGACCTGTCCCGCGCTTCCGTGTGAGGGTGCGCCACAGTGGCTTACCAGCCGCTATGACTGCAAACCGATCCAGCGCGGACGCTCAGTTTTCAAAGCGCTGATGATCGGAAAGTCGGCCCCTAGCGCCCGGCATCAATCCGAAGCGACGACTCGTTCGGCCGCGCGTCGGGCTTTTTTTCTCGTTTTGCTAACCGTTGCCTTTGCTATCTGGTCCGCCTTGGCTCGCTTTTCGCATTTCTCGCGAATATCTTGCAGCTCTTCGTCAGTCAGGTGTTCGATTCCAACAAGGGAATTGCGTGCTGTACCGACGCGTATCAATTCGTCTAGCTTCACCTGAATGGCTGCGCTATCCCGATTTTGGGAATTCTGAATCAAGAAGACCATCAGGAAGGTAACGATGGTGGTCCCTGTATTGATGACCAACTGCCAAGTATCCGAAAAACCGAACAAGGGTCCAGTCACCGCCCAAACCAGCACCACCAGTGCCGCCAGAATGAACGTACTTGCGTGCCCGGCAGCAAGGGATGTGCGGTTTGCTACGACGCCAAAGAGCTTGGCGACTTTGCTTGGCTCGCTTCGATCTTCGATCGGCGGATCTTGCGGAGAATTGTCAGGCACGGCAGTCCTAATCAAGCAACTCAATAATCAATGCCGCAGGGCTTTGAGAAGTTCCAACACTAATCGGAATAGGCAGAGCATTCGACCCTTTGGAGACCTCGAGCTATTCTCGTCGCACGCACTATTGCAACATTTGGATTGACCATGATCACAACCAGCTTACGAGGCGAGCTGAAAGAGCAAGTCCCGGTACGTGAACGCTGGTGTCCTGGGCACAGAAAGGAGCAGCCTTCAGGACGTAGGAAAGCCTGCTAGCGCGCAGTGTTTTTCTTTTCTCAATGGATTGAGCTGCCTGCGATAAATGGCGCCGACCTTTATCGCTTCGATTTCGCTTTTTTCACAACCTTCTTGGCGTGCTTCTTCGCTGCAGGCTTTTGTTTAGCTGATGCCTTTGTCTTCTTCCTAGCTGCTTTTGCGCCGCGGGGTGGGGGTTTGGGTTTAGCGCGAGCCTTTCGTTTTCGCGCCGGGGCGCCAAAGAGTGGCGGCGGCATGGCCGCAGCATCCGTTGCTTCAGGGACGTAGACCTGCTCGTTCGTGGTGGCCGCAACCTCCTTGTCTTTTTCCTCTGCAGTAGGCGCCATCGCACAGCCCATCTTTCCGACCACCTCTGCCACCGTATCCTTAAACTTATCGATTACTGATTTTTCCTTGTCATCCATGACAGTGCTCCATTAGGTGGTTAAACCGATAGAGGTATGGTGTCCTCCCACTATGGCGGATTGACTAATCCGGGGCGGAAGGTTGGCATCAGGGTTTCGGGGAGGCGCGGTGCGCAAAGCAGCGCGCCGAGAGGCGGTGATAAGCCATGTTCGTGACGCTTGTCGCATTTCTCTGCGAAGCCTCTTCGGGACCTGCAGGCCGTTGCGTCGAAGAAATTGTTACCGATACCTCACTAAGCAACATAACTTTCCAAAGCTGCATGATTGATGGTCAGATCGGGATCGCGCAATGGATGTCCGAACACCCAATCTATCGGACCGGTTGGACTCTCCGGCGTTATAAATGTGTACTTGGCCCCTACTTCCGAAGGTCACCGGCTGACGCAAACACCCCCTACCGAGCGCGACCAGCCTGACGAGCTGCAGTCCCCAGATGGCCACGCGTAGCGGCGCTGACGTTTTTGTCTAAGTAAGTTGCGCGGGGCGGCCTTTTTCCTTGCTCTGTTGCTATCGAACTGCGAGTCGCATTCCAAAGCCTGCGAATGAAACGCATCGATTTGAATGGCAAGTCTATAGAGGAACTTTGGGCGATTCACGAGGAAATCGCCTCGATCCTGACTGCAAAATTGCAGGCGGAGAAGCTGAAGCTCGAAACGCGGCTCGACGAAATACAAAGAAAAGTTTCGAACGGCCCTCGTCGTGCTTACCCCAAGGTTTATCCGAGATTTCGAAATCCCTACCCGCCGCATCAGACCTGGTCGGGTCGTGGCTTACAACCTGGATGGGTGCGCATATTGCTTGCACGAGGGAAATCTTTAAACGACTTGCGGATTGATCCGAGTGCTGAAGAGCAATGAGCATCACCAACGGGAAGGAGCTAGGCATCGATCTTGGCGAGCGCTGGCTTGTCGCTTCCGATTATCGGCCAACTACTAGGCCA
>JAICIT010000253.1 GCA_025960445.1 Bradyrhizobium sp.
GACCGCGATCGGATCGCGTCCGACGATGCCCTCATGCAGCACCTCGACCTTGGCGCCTTCGACAAAGCCCAGTTCGATCAGTCGGCTTTCGAGTTCGACCGCCGACAGCGCCGAGCCGGCTTCAGCGGCATCGAGGTGCTGGATAACGCCCGAATAACCGCGCTTGGCCAGCCCCAGACGCACGTGCGGGCGAATGCCATTTCGTTTGGTCATATCTGTATTTCCGATCGCCCGCGGGTGCGGTCAAGCGCAGCGCCGAGGGTGAAGCTGCACCTTAGAGCGATTATACCTTAGAGCGATTATAAAGAGCGCCATTATTAAGAGCGCCGCTCAAGATCGCGCTGGAGCTCGGACGAGACCGGTGCGGCGGACGCGCTAGTGGTCTGATTCTGACATTCGCATCCCGTTTCAGCGAGCGTCTTTGCGAATGTTAGAATCAAGGACCACTAGCAAATATAGGTTTCTAGTGGAGTTTCGGATTTGACATTCGCTTCGTGAGCCCGCGGCCAGGTGGGTAGCGAATGTCAAATCAACTCCACTAGCGCAGCTTGCCGCGTGCTGAAATCGGCAGCGTGCCGACGATCTCCTCGCCGCGCACCATCACCACCTCGTCCATCATGTTGACGACGACGCAGACGTGGTTTGGTACGATCCGCACGACGTCGCCTATATTGGGACGCGTATTGCTGCGGGTGAGGTCGAGAAAGCCGTGCTCCTCGGCAAAGCGGGCGATCCGGGCCTCGGGATGCTCGAGGATGAGGCCATGGCCTTCGAGCCCGCCACCCGTGTCAGACGTCAGCGTTTTGGAGCCGGCATCGAGAATGCCACGATCCGGGCCGGCGCGGCTTACCACGGTTGAATAGATGTTCAGCGCGCAGTCATCCCATGTGGCGACGCCGGCGGCTACCTGCATGCGATCATTGTAGATGTAGGTGCCGGGTCGGTGCTCGGTCGCGCCGTTGAGCTTGCCAAGGTTTTTCAGGTTTGGCGTGCCGCCGGTCGATACCATGCTGGCAGTGAGCCCGTGCGCGCGCACACCCGCAAGCGCTTCGTCGTAGAATTTCTGCGCATCCGACCAGCCGCTTTCGGTCGGGTAAAGCATGAAGCCTCCAAACGTCAGGCCTTTCGACGCGGCGATCTGGCGCGCAAGCTCAACCGCTTCGGCCGGGGTCTCGACGCCGGCGCGTTTGCGCCCGGTGTCGCATTCGACCACCACCGAGAGCGGCCGTCCGGATGCGGCAGCAGCCTGCGGCAGGCCCGCAATCACGACCGGATTGTCGGCGGCCACTGTCATATTGGCTTTCAATTGCAGCGCGCCCAGCCGCGCCATCTTTTCCTCGCCCAGCAGATTGTAGCTGATCAGGATGTCGTCGATGCCCGCGCCCGCCATCACTTCGGCCTCGCCGAGCTTCTGACAGGTGATCCCCTTGGCTCCGGCTTCAATCTGAAGCCTCGCCAGCATTGGGCTCTTGTGGGTCTTGATGTGCGGCCGGTTGGCGAGACCGACCTTGTCGCACGCCGCCTGGACTCGCGCGATGTTGCGCTCAACACGATCCATGTCGATGACAGCCGCCGGCGTGCCGTATTCGCGGGCGATCCTGGCGGCGAGGGGCGTCGTCATGCTCACTCTCTCTAGGCACGTATTCTGGTCTCGGAGGCGCTATCCGCTTGGCGGAATATGCCTCAGGCCTGTTCGATTTCTTCGCGCAGCACTTCGAGTTCCAGCCACTTGTCTTCGGCTTCCTGCAAATCCCGTTGTGCTTTGGTAAGCGCATCAGAGACTTGGTCGAATTTCTGGCGATCCTTGTGGAACAGATCGGGGTCGTCAAGCTGCCGGTGCTGTCTGGCGATTTCTGCCTGCAGCTTCGCAATCGTCTTCGGTAGCGTTTCCAGCGCGTGTTTTTCGTTGAAATTGAGCCGCCGCCTCGGCGCGGTCGCAGGCTCGTTGGATTGCGCGCTGGACTTTGACTCCCTGGTCTGTTCGATGCTGGCGACGTTCACCGGCTCGCGGTTCAGGTCGGCGCCGCGCTGCGCCAGCATGTCGCTGTAGCCGCCGGCATATTCGATCCAGCGGCCGTCGCCTTCCGGCGCAATTACCGAAGTCACAACCCGGTCGAGAAAATCGCGGTCGTGACTGATCAGCATTACCGTGCCCTCGTAGTCACCGAGCATTTCTTCGAGTACGTCGAGAGTGTCAAGGTCGAGGTCATTGGTCGGCTCGTCCAGAACCAGAAGATTGGAGGGCTTTGCCAGTGCGCGCGCCAGCATCAAACGCCCGCGCTCGCCGCCTGAAAGCACCTCCAGCGGCGTCCGCATCTGCTCCTGCGCGAACAGAAAGTCCTTCATATAGCTGACGACATGCTTCGGCTTGCCGCCGACTATGATGTGATCGCCGCGACCGCCGGTCAGAGCTTCGGCAAGGGTCGATTTTGGATCGAGACTTTCGCGATGCTGGTCGAGCGTTGCCATCTCGATATTGGCGCCGAGCCGGATGGTCCCTCTATCTGGCGGATTGGCGCCGGTCAGCATGTTGATCAGCGTCGTCTTGCCGGCCCCATTAGGCCCGACAATGCCGATGCGGTCGCCGCGTTGAACGCGGATCGAGAAGCCCTCGACAATCTTGCGATCGCCATACGATTTGCCGATGTTTTTGGCTTCGATCACAAGCTTGCCGGACTTTTCCGCCTCGGCGGCTGCGAGGCTGGCACTGCCAGCCGTGCCGCGATAGTCGCGTCGCTGCTGCCGTAATGCGTGGAGATTTCCCAACCGCTTGACGTTGCGCTTGCGACGCCCGGAAACCCCATAGCGCAACCAATGCTCCTCGTTGACGATCTTGCGGTCCAGCTTGTGTTGATCGCGCTCTTCCTCAGCCAGCACCGCATCGCGCCAGGATTCGAATTCGCTGAAACCGCGATCGATCTGCTTGATCTGGCCGCGATCGAGCCACGCCGTCGAGCGTGATAGATTCGAAAGAAAGCGACGATCGTGGCTGATGAGCACGAGCGCACTGCGCCGGCCATCGAGTTCGCGCTCCAGCCATTCGATGGTGGTGAGATCGAGGTGGTTGGTCGGTTCGTCCAGCAGCAGGATATCGGGCGAGGGCGCGAGCACGCGCGCGAGCGCAGCCCGGCGGCCTTCGCCACCGGACAATTGTGCCGGGTCCTCATCGCCGTGCAGACAGAGTTGTTCCAGCATATAGCGTGCCTGATAGCGATCGTCGCCGGGGCCGAGCCCGGCTTCGACATAGGCCAGCGTGGTCGCAAACTCCGCAAAATCAGGCTCCTGCGGCAGATAGCGAATGGTAGCCCCGGGCTGGACGAACCGGCTGCCAGTGTCCGCATCGACGAGGCCAGCAGCGATCTTCAGCAGCGTCGATTTGCCGGAGCCGTTACGGCCGATCAGGCACACGCGCTCGCCTGATGATACCGACAGCTCAACGCCTGATAACAGTGGCGTGCCACCGAAGGTCAGCTTGATGTCTTTCAACTGAATCAGCGGAGGCGCCATGGTCTTGCGAACTTATCTCTCGTTTGGCTGGTTTGCGCGCTGGCGCTGGATACGGCGAATGGCCTGATCGAGCGCGGACAGGAACGCCGAACGGTCGCGAGGCGCGAAAGTTTTGGGGCCGCCGGTCACTTCCCCCGAAGAGCGTAGATCGGTCATGAGGTTTCGAACCGCAAGGGTCATTCCGATCGATTCTTCTGTGAATGGCTTCCCGTTCGGCGCGATCACTTCGGCGCCGGCCTTTACACAGCGGCTCGCCAACGGAATGTCCGACGTAATGACAATATCTCCCTTGCCCGCCCGTTCCGCAATCCAGTCGTCCGCCGCGTCCATTCCGGAACCTGCCGCAATGCGTTCGATCATGGGATCTTGAGGCACCCGGATGAAATTGGCGGCCACCACGCTGACCGGCAATTGGTATCGCGCGGCGACGCGATAGATCTCGTCTTTCACCGGGCAGGCGTCGGCGTCGACATAGATGCGGATAGTATTCAAGGTGGGCGTCATCGGTTGGGAGCTGTCAGGCGAGCACGCGGCGCGCTCAGTTCAAGGCGTGGTACCGCATCGGTGGGGGAATTGCGAGTACGCCGGCGGCAACCCGCTTGCGACGGCATATTCTTCGCGTACGATGACCACGCAAAAGATGAAATTCGGGGAATACCGCATGACGAGCCGGCTCGAGACCTATCGCGTCCAGGCCTACAACACAGCCAAGCTGTCCGAAAACAAGATGCACGACGACACGGTGGCAAAGCGGTTCGGTTTCAGCGGCGGACTCGTGCCGGGTGTGGACGTGATGGCGTACATGATGCACTTGCCGGTCGCGAAATGGGGCCGTCCCTTTCTTGATCGCGGGTGGATCGAGGCGCGGTTCGTCAAGCCGGTTTATGACGGCGAGACGACCGAGGTGAGGGGCGAGGAACGTGACGGCGCGCTTTCGATAGAGGTTGAAAGCCGCGGCCAGCTCTGCGCCACCGGCACGGCCTCACTGCCGGCGAGCGCGCCGGTCATGTCGATCTCCGACTTCAATGCAGTTACGGCCGTTGCCGAACGCAGGCCGGTCAACGAACTCTCATATCAGCTCGGCAACTGGCTCGGCACAATACCGCGCGCCTGGGCTGGTGAAGCCGCGCGGGAATATCTCAGCGACGTGCGCGAGCGCGATCCGATCTACGAAGCCGAGGGGCTGGGTCATCCTGGGCTGCTGCAGCGGGTCATGAACAAGGTACTGGTCGATAATGCCATTCTCGGACCCTGGATTCACGTCGGCAGCCGCATGCAGCTTCTTAGCGCCGCGCGCAGAGGCGATGAATTGACCGCGCGCGCCAAGGTTACGGGCAACTACGAGAAGAAAGGCCACCGCTTCGTCGAGCTCGATGCGCTGGTCATCGCCAACGGGCGCACGCCTTTGGCGCATTGTCAGCACATCGCGATCTATCAACCGCGCGAGCAGGCGGCCGCCTAGATTGGCGCGAGGAGCGCTACGCCGCCTTGCTCTTTGCATCGCTGATCGCGCGCCAGACCCGCTC
>JAICIT010000254.1 GCA_025960445.1 Bradyrhizobium sp.
GCCGCTCCGGTCTCCGGGAACGACCCACTCCGTCTGGCATTCTGGATTCACCGTACCCCAAACATTGGGATGCCTCCTGCGCCCGAAAGGCTGCGCAACATTGGCGCCGATTTCACCAGAGCGTTTTGACCATCATGCTCACGCTTAACGAAACCGCTCGCGCTTTGAGTGAGCTCTGCGCCGCCGGCGCGACGCTCGGAATAATTTATAACCTCTTCGCAGCGATCCTGGTGATGCGCTTCGAGCGGCCCTCAAGATCGCGCTCTTCCATGCTGCCCTCGGTCACGGTATTGAAGCCCTTACACGGCAGTGAACCCGGCCTGTTCAACCGACTTGCGTGCTTGTGCACCCAAGATTATCCGAAAAAGCTGCAACTGATTTGCGGAACGCAAGCAACAACGGACACGGCTATCGATTTGGTTCGGCTGCTGGCTAGGCGGCACCCGGAGACTCGGATCGATCTCGTTGTCGATGAGCGAACCCGTGGCACCAATCGTAAGATATCGAACCTGGTCAATATGGAGCCAAAGGCGCATCACGAATTGATCGTCTTGTCTGACAGCGACATCCTGGTGGATAAGCAGTTCGTTAGCCGCATCGTGGCGGAGCTAGAGCATTCCAGGGCAGGGGCAGTAAGTTGCGCCTATTACGGGGTCGCGATCGGCGACATCTGGGCCAAGGCCTCCGCGTTGAACATCAACTCCCAATTCCTCCCGAACGTGATCGTGGCGCTTACGTTTGGAGCGACGAAGCCGTGTTTTGGGTCCGCCATTGCGATGCACAAATCCACTCTCAAGCGCATCGGCGGATTGAAGCCGTTTTTGGATGAGCTAGCGGATGACTACGCGATCGGGAGGGCGGTCCGCTCGACTGGATTGGATGTGGTCATCCCGCACTTTGCTGTCGGCCATGTCTGCTTCGAGCATAGCTTCCAGGAGTTCTGGGAGCGCCACATGCGCTCATCCAGGACAATTCGGTCGATCGATCCGGTCGGCTACATTGGCATTCTCTTCATGCATCCCCTGATGCTGTCGCTAATGGCTGCGATTATCGGAACCTCTCATCCATTCTCGCTCATCGCCGTCGCTTTTGCGAGCCGCGCGGTGCTTACTTCAAGCGTTGAGCGGGCCTTCAAACTTGAGCCGCAACGCCTTTGGCTGGTGGCTGTTCATGACGCGATTTCATTTGCGGTTTTCGTCTCCAGCTTCTTCGGAGCTGTGGTCGCCTGGCGTGGCAGTGCGTACCGCATTTTGCACGATGGGACGATCGAGGATGAGAACTAGAGCTAACACGCGCGCATAAGCGAAAAGTCACGTTTCAGAGCGGACTGGCGCGATGTTGCCGCAGGAATCTAAAAAATTCGACGCCTTCGCGCAGGCGACGCAGCATCATTTCCGGACTGCACACCATCTCCGAAACGATAGCTGCGATCTTCGGCGCGCGGAAATAGAAACGACTGTAAAAAGCCTCGACCGAGTGAAATATCTCTTGATGGCTGAGGTGTGAATAGTGCAATGGAGCGATCTGTATGCCGCGCTCATCCACGAGTTCTGCAGCATCGCGATCGAGCCAGTTGTTTTCCAGAGCCTGCCGATGAAGGAACGTGCCTGGATAGGGTGCCGCGATCGAGACTTGAACTGTGTGCGGATTGATTTCCGTCGCAAAGCGGATCGTCTCCTCGATTGTCTCCCTTGATTCGCCGGGCAGGCCCATAATGAAAGTGCCGTGGATCGTGATTCCGAACTCATGGCAGTTCTTTGTAAATTCACGAGCAACGTCGATACGCATGCCCTTTTTGATGTTGTTCAGGATTTGCTGATTACCGGATTCGTAACCGACCAGCAGCAGACGAAGTCCGTTGTCGCGCATGATCTTGAGGGTCTCGGGTGGCACATTGGCCTTGGCGTTGCATGACCACGTGATGCCAAGTCGTCCAAGCTCGATCGCGATTGCTTCAGCGCGCGGACGGTCGTCAGTGAAGGTATCGTCGTCGAAGAAGAATTCCTTCACTTGCGGAAATGCCCGTCGTGCCCAGGAGATTTCCTCGATCACATTGCCGACGCTGCGCGTACGGTAGCGGTGCCCGCCGACCGTTTGCGGCCACAGGCAAAAGGTGCAGCGTGATTTGCAACCACGCCCGGTGTAAAGTGAGACGTACGGATGCTGCAAATAGCCAATGAAGTAGTTTTCGATTGTCAGGTCTCGCTTGTAGACGGGCGTTACAAACGGTAGACGGTCCATGTCTTCGAGAATTTCACGTGGTGCATTGTGCTGGATGTGCCCACGCCGGTCCCGAAAGGACAGGCCGCGGATCTCACTCCAGTCACGCCCGTCAGCGACCTCCCGGATTGTAAACTCAAATTCATTGCCGGCGACGAAATCGATATCGATTGACGCCTCCAGGCTGGCGATCGGCTCGACCGCGACCTTCGCTCCCACCATGCCTATCTTGAGCGTGGGATTGGCCTGCTTAAGTGCCTTGGCCGCCCGCAGATCGGACCCGAACGAGGGCGTCGAGCTATGGAGCACCGCGAGATCGTAATCGCGTGCGTTGCGCGTCACTGCGGGCAAATCAATTCGATGCGGCTCGGCATCAATTAGCCTGCTGCCCGGCACCATGGCGGCAGCCTGTGCCAGCCAGGTCGGATACCAAAACGAACGTATTTCGCGGCGTGCCTGATAACGTGAGCCCGCTCCGCCATCGAAGCCGTCATACGCCGGAGACTGCAGGAACAGGGCGCGCATCATGACTGCACCCGACCCATGGATTCTGCTTCACGCCGACGCGGCGGTGCGTCTGCATAATTGCCAAAGCGGCTCTCCAACCTTTGTCGGGACATGTAGACGGGGGTGCGGTTTCGGCGAAGGCTCTTGAGACGGAACGCTGCTGAATTGCGGGCGATCACCATCAAGGAGATGAGGACATTTTCGCCGCAGCGATGCAGACGCTCAGCCATCGTCCTTGGCTCCGCGGGTCCCGCCCCTTCAAACCCGTAGCGGGCAGCGATCCGCGTGATCTGTTGGGTCTGTTCGGCTGAGCCGAAAGTCACGTTTGCGCGAAGTGCCACTACGGAAGTCAGACTGGGGCGTGCTGCCAAATACAGCGCCAATTCCCGCAACGAGAATTCCAGAGCCCGGTTCATGCGCCGCGCCCAGGCGAGCGTCGCGCCATTCTTTGGTACAATCGGAAGCTGCTCGTTCCACAGATGCAGGTTTATGATCCGGTCTCCGGGTCTCACCTGCGTTCCATCCGATAACTTAATGGCTTCGCGGCTATCAGCGATCTGCACTCGGAAAATGCAGTCGGCGGAGGCGCTATATTCGTAGACGCCTTCTCGAGCACGCAGTCGCGTGTCGATGCGCTCGATGATAGCTCCGAGCCAGGGATGATCCCGACCCAATCGATTGGATTGGACAAATGTACTCGTGGTGCGAGCAGTCATTGAAACTTGCCTAATGCGAAAAACCCGCATCGGCCGCGAAAGTTTCGTCCGGTTGCGGACTTAAAAGGAAGCTTAGAAAACACTGCGGGGCGTGATGACGTCGCGGTGAACTCGGTTAGGGGTCCCACTCCAATCCCCCTGACAACGGTGGTCTCGCAGCCGCTCCGGCATCAGTCATTTGATATTGGTAATCGCGCGTCCAGGGGCGAAGGACGTTGCCTTGCTCAGTTGGCTTGAATGCCAGCACCTGGACAATCGAAAGCCAGCCGCGATCGAATGCGTGGGCCATTCCCGCCAGGTACATCAGCCAGATGCGATACCGATCGGCGCCGGCGGCACGAATGGCGTCGGTGCGGTTGCTTTCCAGCCGGCGAGTCCACAGCATCAGGGTTCGGGCATAGTGAGGGCGCAAGTCCTCCGCGTCGGCGAATTCCAGATTGGCCCGAGACAGTTCGACAAGTACGCGAGAGAGGTGTGGCACAGCGCCACCGGGGAACACATGGCGGTCGATGAATTCCCCTCCCGCGGGTCCTCGCGCCCGGCCATGAGGGTCGGTGGATACGATCCCATGATTCAGGAACGCGCCTCCAGGATGCAGCAGCCGGTTCACTGTACCGAAGTAGGTCGGCAGATTGGCCAGGCCGACGTGTTCATACATGCCAACGGAAACGATCTTGTCGAATGGTTCTGAGTCGAGGAGGTCCCGGTAATCCTGCATGCGAATGTCGAGCTTGCTGGCGAGCCCTTCGGCGGCGACGCGTTCGCGTGCGTAGTCATACTGGCGCTTACTAAGGGTGATCCCGACGCCAGTTACGCCGTAATGCTTCACCGCCCGGCACAGCAATCCGCCCCAGCCGCACCCGAGATCGAGCATCCGGTCGCCGGGTTTCAACAGCAGCTTACGGCAAATATGATCCAGCTTGTCAGATTGCGCGGTGTCGATGTCTTCGGCGCCTGTGCGGAAGTACGCGCACGAATAGATCATCTGTCGGTCGAGCCAGAGACGATAGAAATCGTTTGAGACGTCGTAATGAAAGCTGACGTCCTTGGCATCCTTGCGACGGGAGTGCGGACGCGGAATGAAGCGGCTCAACCGAGTGAAGTGACTAAGCAGAGGATGCTTTCCCAGCCGTTCAGCCAGCGAAATGCCGACCCGCAGCACATCTTCGACACGCCCTTCCACGGTAATCAGGCCCGCGGCATACGCATCGCCCAAACCGGCGAAATCCCCGCGCAGCAGCATTTTCACCAGATCGCGGGAATGCAGTGAGATGGCGACGCGGGGGTCAGCGGCAAAATCGAAGCGCTCGCCGTCCCAGAAAATCAGCCGTAGCGGCGGCGGATCATTCGCAAAGCGTGAACTCACATAGTTGAGCATTCGCTGACGCAGCGTAATCATCTCGCCAGCTTTCGTTTGGCGACGTCGTTCGGCCCCTGACGTTCATCGTATAATGTCCCCAAGGTGATCTTGACGATCAGGGCAACGGGGACGGCCATGATCACGCCGACGATGCCAAACAAAATGCCCCCCGAGAGAAAGCAAAAGATAATCAGCACGGGATGCACCCGGGCGGCAGTGCC
>JAICIT010000255.1 GCA_025960445.1 Bradyrhizobium sp.
ATACGGCGTGCTGCCGGACATGCTCACCTTTGCCAAAGGCATCACCAACGGCGCGGCCCCGATGGGCGGCGTGCTGGTGCGCGACACCATCCATGATGCGTTCATGAGCGGACCCGAGCACCTCGTGGAATTGGCCCACGGTTACACCTATTCGGCCCATCCCCTCGCCTGCGCCGCGGCACTGGCGACCTTGGATATCTACCGCGACGAAAAGCTGTTCGAGCGGGCCAACAAGCTCGAGGCGAAATTCGCCGACGCCGTGATGTCCCTGAAGGGCGAACCCAACGTGGTCGATATCCGCACCGTCGGCCTGACCGCCGGCATCGACCTTGCCTCGCGCGCGGAACTTCCGGGCAAGCGCGGCTTCGACGCGCTCAACAGCGCGTTTCACGACAACGACCTGATGCTTCGGATCGCTGGCGACACGCTGGCGTTGACACCGCCCTTGATCATCACCGAAGACCAGATCGGCGAGATCGTTGGCAAGGTCGCAAAGGTGATCCGCGCGGTGGCCTGACGCGATCCTCGGCCGGTTGGCGCGAGGAACGGTCGAGCGGTTCCGGACCGAAGTCTTGGGCCAACAGGAGTCTTGGGCCAACCAAAAAGAACACTAGCTGCTCGAATCAACATTGATGCTAAGGTCGCAGCGCTTAGGTGAGCGCTGGAGCCTGGTGCGCAGCGCCCCCCGGGCCAGGGACAAGAGGAGCTGGGGGCTTCCGCGCAACATGATCCGGATTTCCACGATATTCATCGCCATCTGCATGGTACTGGTCGCCGCCTCGCTCGGCCTGATCCTGTATTCGCTCGCCGGCATCAGCGGAACCGAATCCGCCATCGTCGCACTCACCGCGCTGACCTCCTTCATCCTCTACAACGCCGTGTCGATGAGATTGCGCGACCGCACTGATGTGGGCGGACAGATCGCGGACCTGTCTCGCGGCACCGCGGATCTCGCCCGCCAGGTGGCCGAATTCGGCCGTCGGCTCGCCGCGCTGGAAGGCAAGATGGTGTCGGCGAACTCCGTCGGCGCCGATCGCATTCAGGCGGTCACCAGCGAGATCAATGAGCTGGGCACATTGGTGAAGCAACTTGCGGCGTCGGTTGCAAACCACGATGACATGCTGGCGGCGGGCGCGGCCGCGGCCATTGCGGTCTCCGCGGGAAAGCTGCAAACCGAGCCACACAGCGAGGCGTCATCGTCCGATACTGGAACACCGGGCGCCGATGAGGCGGCAGTCGCTTCGGCACCGACATCGACGGGTGCATCCAGCGAGGCCGCGTCCGCGCGCAGCCAGGCGCAAATTCTTGCTGCCGTGAAAAGCGCGGTCGATGAAAACCGCATCGACATCTATCTGCAGCCGATGGTGAGTCTGCCGCAACGAAAGGTGCGCTTCTACGAAGCGGTGACGCGCCTGCGCGACGAGCGGGATCAGGTTGTGGCCGCCGACGATTTCATTCTGGTCGCGGAAGCCGCCGGCCTGATCGGGCGGATCGATCACGCGGTGATGCTGAAATGCGTGCAGGTGCTGCGCCGGCTGATGGTGCGCAACAAGGACGTGGGCGTGTTCTGCAACGTGGCCGCCGCGACATTGGGAAATCCCACGACCTTCGCGCAATGCCTCGACTTTCTCGAAGCCAATCGCGCGCTCGCGCCTTCACTGGTGCTGGAGTTCAAGCAGTCGACATTTCGCAATCTTGATCCGGGCAAGATCGAGCATCTGGCGGCCTTGGCGCAACGCGGCTTCCGTTTCTCGATCGATCACGTCACGGATTTGCGGATCGAGCCGCGCGAACTCGCCGACCGGGGCGTCCGCTTCATCAAGGTGCCGGCAGCCCTACTGCTCGACCACCGCCAGAACTCGGGTTCGGACATTCACCCCTCGGACCTTTCCGATCTGCTTGGCCGCTTCGGTATCGATCTGATTGCCGAACGGATCGAAGGCGAACGGTCGGTGGTTGATCTGCTCGACTATGATGTCCGGTTCGGCCAGGGCTTCTTGTTTGCGCCGCCGCGGCCGTTGCGGCCCGAGGGAGCATCTGCTACCGCCGGGGGCATCCCCGGCAACACGCAGGAAATCAATGGCTCAGGCAGAACTGCTTCGCTGGATGGCTTGGCCATCGATCCCGCGCGGGTGTCCGGCAATGCCGCGCTGGCGCGACGCGTCGCGGGACAGGCCTGAGCGGCCATCGCTCCGATGAAATCACTCCGGTTCATCGAGAAGCTGCGCGATGTCGCGACCGGCCTTGAGGTCGTGCTCAGCGACATCTGGGGCGTCGTTCATAACGGGCTCGTGGCATTTCCGGAGGCTTGCGAAGCGCTTCACACCTTTCGCAAGCAAGGCGGCACCGTGATCCTGATCACCAATGCGCCGCGCCCTGCCGATTCCGTGCAGCGGCAATTGCGCAAACTGGGAGTCGAGGACGACACCTATGACGCCATCGTCAGTTCGGGCGATCTGACCCGGCATTTCGTCGCCGACCATCCCGGCCGCAAAATGTTCTGGATCGGCCCGGAGCGTGACAACTCGATCCATCGCGGGCTTGATCCGGTGCTCGCGCCGCTGGAGCAAGCCGACTACATCGTTTGCACCGGCCTGTTCGACGACGAAACGGAATCGGCTGAAGATTATCGCGCGATGATGCTGCAGGCGCGCGACCGCAAGCTGACGCTGGTCTGCGCCAATCCCGACATCGTCGTTGAGCGCGGCGATCGTCTGATCTACTGCGCCGGCGCAATCGCTGAACTCTACCGCGAACTTGGTGGCGAGGTGATCTTTTACGGCAAGCCGCACCGGCCGATCTATGAGCGCGCGATGGAACTGGCGGCCAAGCGGCACCACCATCCGATCAGTCTGGATCGCGTTCTCGCCATCGGCGATTCAGTACGCACCGATGTGGCGGGCGCGCACGGTTTCGGCATTGATTGCCTGTTCGTCACCAGAGGCATTCATGCCGAAGAGTTTGAAGGGATCGATCAACTCGATCCCGTATCGGTGAAGCAGCTTTTCGGCCACCCTCCTCGCGCGCTGACGCGCGAGCTGAGGTGGTAGCTTCTCGCAGGCGCCGCAATTAAGCAGTCACTGTATCGGGGAATACCGCGTCGATCTTGGTCTTGAGCGTTGCCGCGTTGAACGGCTTGACGATGTAATTGTTCACACCGGCCTTTTTGGCGGCGATCACATTCTCGGTTTTGGATTCCGCCGTGATCATGATGAATGGGGTGGTCGCGAGGTTGGGATCGGCTCGAACCTCCCGGAGCAGGTCGTATCCGGTCATCGGCTCCATATTCCAGTCCGAGATCACCAGCCCGTATTTCTTGCTTCGCATCTTGTTAAGGGCGGCCGATCCGTCACTGGCATCATCTATATTCTCGAAGCCAAGTTGCTTTAGAAGATTCCTGATGATGCGGATCATGGTGTTGTAATCATCGACCACGAGGACCGACATCGACGTATCAACCGCCATCTTGCATTCCTTACGCGAACATCATGCTATCGGGCACCGTCAACCGGCGCGGGCCAAAACCGGCCACGGGTGCGGTCCAACCACTAGCACCCGGCGTTAAACAGCCCGTTAACCTGATACCGCACGGGCGACATACCTGCCGCCCGCTGACGCACTATCTGGCTGCGCTTGACTTCGTCGCGCGCCGCAAGTCACGGTCCCGCCGCATCCAACTGAGCTAAAGAATCCGTCAATGACGTCTGGATTTATCATTATCCGCGACTCCACGCCCCCCGCAGCGATCCCCCGCGGCGCGGTGGTTGCGATGGGAAATTTCGATGGCGTTCACCTCGGCCATCGTGCGGTTATCGCCGCGGCCCTGCAAATGGCGCGCATTCAGGGGCGTCCCGCCCTGGCGGTGACGTTCGAGCCGCACCCGCGCCGGTTCTTCAGCCCGAATACACCCCAGTTCAGGCTCACCGATGAGACCGCAAAGCTCCGCCTGCTGGCCGGAACCGGGTTAGAGGGCGCCGTTGTGATGACCTTCGATAAGCGCCGCGCCGAGACCACGGCGAAGGATTTCATTCACCATGACCTGATTGATCGGCTGGGCGTGAGCGGTATTGCCGTCGGCTATGACTTCCATTTCGGTAAGGGCCGGGTCGGCTCGCCGAGCCTGCTTGTGAACGAGGCGCCCCGGCTCGGTATCGAGGTCGATGTGCAGCCGCACATCGATATTGACGAGCGGCCGGTTTCCTCCAGCGCGATCCGCATGGCGCTCGCCGAGGGGCAGATTGAGGACGCCAGCGCGATGCTGGGAGGGCCGTGGTTCGTCACCGGTGAAGTGATCCATGGCGATAAGCGCGGCCGCGATCTCGGCTATCCCACCGCCAATATCCGTCTCGACAATAATTGCGGGCTCAAGCACGGCATCTACGCGGTGCGCGTCGGCCGAGGGCAAGGCAAGAATCAAGGCAAGCATCGATCGCGCTTCGATGGTGTCGCCAGCTTCGGCCGCCGCCCGACCTTCGACAATGGCGCGCCGCTGCTCGAAATATTCCTGTTCGATTTCGACGGCGACCTCTATGGAACGACGCTCGATATCGCCTTCATCGGCTTCATCCGCGACGAATTGAAGTTCGACAGCGTGGAGGCGCTGGTAGTGAGGATGAATGAGGACAGCGCCCGCGCTCGCGCTGTGCTCGCCGCCGCTCCCGACGCATTTCCGAAACTTGGGATCGTCAATCCAGCCTAGATTCTTGCGCTCGCCATTCAAGCCGGATGGTGCCCGACGCGCAAATCAGTGATTTCTCTGTCCAGCCCTGTTTGCAAAAACATTTTCGTTCGCGCTTGACGCAAATCACTTCATAAGCACCGCCGTCTCGTCCCATGCAGGGGCGCTCGCGATCGTCACGGACGCGGGACGGGATGCGATGGACGCTGATGTGCCGCTGACGAACGGCGTGTGAGGCGGACGGCGAAGTCGTGTGGTTCTGACGCCTCGACGCTGGCGTCAAGTTGGCGGGAAATGTCTCGCCGATGACGGTGACAATAAAGCCCGATCACC
>JAICIT010000256.1 GCA_025960445.1 Bradyrhizobium sp.
CGCAAAAAAGAACGCGCGCTGCCCTCGGTTGAAGTGTCTCCCAGCAGCCTCGAACACTCTTGTGGTGCGGATGACGTGGGCTTCTGCCTCGGGCGTGTCGCGGTCCCGAGCGGGCGGCATCGCTCCAAGCAAAATCGCGACATAGTTGAACAAGCGGTATGACCAGGCAAACTTGAAGAACGCATAAATGAATATCAGCACCAATCCGACACATTTGATCTCCCAAAGCGCCGGGGAGGGAGTGATATGGATCGGCAGGGCCGTAAAAACGGCAAGCGCTTCGTTGGTCGATCGCAACAAGGCCAGGGCGCCGCCGACCGCGAGCAGGCTGGTTGAGGCAAAGAACGCGGTGCCGTTTTGCAGCGAGGCCATCACCTGCATGTCAACCATGCGGGCCTCGCGATCGAGCAGGTGCCGGATCCAGATCTCGCGATACGTGTGCATGCGAGCCGACAGACTGTCACGTCCATAGGCGGTGTGCTCCAGCGTGACGGCATAGACGGTCCATTCCAGCACAAAGAAACTGACCGCGAGGATGTCCACCCAATATGCAGCCATCTTGCCCCCTTGCACCGAATGCTGCCACGCGCCACCCCTCGCGGCAACCGGCATGCTGCGCAACTTGAATGCCTGCTCCGGGGCATGGCAGGATAAATCAAGGAAGGACACTTCGAATGACGTTAAAGCTGGTGATCGGAAACAAGAACTACTCGTCCTGGTCAATGCGGGCTTGGTTAGCGCTGCGCGCGAATAACATCGATTTCGACGAAGTATTCATCCCGCTCTATACCGGTGAGGAGGATAAAAAGCGGATTCTTGCCTTTACGCCTTCCGGGAAGGTACCCGCGCTTGTCGACGGAGACATTACGATCTGGGATTCGCTTGCCGTTATCGAATATGTGGCCGAACGATTTCCGCAAGTGAGGCTATGGCCGGAGGACCGCGCCCGACGGGCCCATGCGCGTTCGATTTCGGCGGAGATGCATTCCGGCTTCCCGGCGCTGCGAAACGAATGCGGCATGAACATCCACCGGCCGGTCCGCGCGACCAAATTATCGGACGAGGCCCGCGCTAATATCACGCGCGTGCAGGATATCTGGACGGAGTGCCGCCAGCGTCATGCAAAACTTGGCCCCTTCCTGTTCGGCGAGTTCGGAGCGGCGGATGCCATGTTCGCGCCGGTAGTGCATCGGTTTCGAACCTATGCGATTGCCGTGCGACCTGAGGTGCAGGCCTACATGGACACCATGATGGCTTTGCCGGCATTTCAGGAATGGACGCGGCTGGCGCTCGCCGAAACCATCATCATCGAGAAATTCGAAATCGAGGCGATCCGATAACGCAAAAGGTGATGCAATCGAGCCTTGACGCGAACTCTGAAAGCAGCGTGAATCCTAAAACGAAGCCAGCACACTCCGCGAAAGGATTTGCCATGGGCATTCTCGATTCACTGGAAAATTCACCCGCGTTGAAGGGAGCACTCGGCCAGCTTGAGGCAGCAGTTCTTCCAGTCGTCCTGAGCGAAGTGCTCGGTAGCGGAAAACAGGGTGGGTTGAACGCGATTGTCGCAAAGTTGCAGCAGGCGGGCTTCGGCGATCAGGTCAAATCCTGGATTGGAAACGGTCAGAACCTGCCAATCACGGCGGAGCAATTGCAGCAGGTGCTTGGCAGCGACACGGTCAAACAACTAGCCGCCCGTTTCAATATCCCTGTCGATCAGCTCGCAAAGGTGCTGGCGCAGCAACTGCCTGCGGCCGTGGATCAAGCCAGCCCGGAGGGCAAGCTACCCCACACGGCCTAGCGGGGCGGGGAGAGCGGTTCCGCAGGCTAGGGCCCGATTTGCCTGGAACGGCTGCGAACGACGATATAACACTGAAAAAGCTGCGAAATCAGCGTATTTGGTATGCCCGGATGTAACTGGTCAATGAAACCGGGCCTGTGCTATAGAATTGCTTCAAATTTTCAGTATGCGTTGCAGCGCGATGTGCGGGTCGGGCTGGCGTTTTTGCGTGATGGAGAAGGCGTTGAAGCATAAGTACAACGTTGGTGAGACTGTCTATTTCACCGCCAGCAACGTGGCTCGTCCGGCTGCGAGCGGGACGTATGAAGTCATTCGTCTGCTTCCAACGGATGGCGACGACTGCCAATACCGGATCAAAAGCTCAACCGAGGCCTTTGAGCGGGTGGCCAAGGAAAGCCAGCTAGACGTCTCCTGAGACCGTACGCCGCGCAGTGAGCGAGTTCCGCTCGCCCACCCTTAAAAGGGCCCAGAATCATCCCCTGAAAGCAGGGCGCGACGATTCGGCATTCACTTTGAGTGGATGCGTTCTATGCTGCGTTGGGGGATATCGCGCATGAACTGGGCTTGGGCTGCATCGCTTGACCAACTTTGGCGCTCGCCGACTTTCCCGATGTGGCTGACCTTGGCCGTGACGGGATTTTTTGGCGTGTGCGTGCTCATCACGCTTTTCCGTGCGGAAAAATCCATTGCCAACGTGGCGCTGACTGCAATCACGTTGTTGGCTCTCGGACTGGCGGCTGCCGAGACCATTCGCGGATTTAATCCCGCGCAGCCGGGTTTGTCCGCTGCGATGGCGCCAGTTGTGCAGCGGGCGAGCACGGCGCTTCCGGCGTTGTCATGCATCGATGATCTTGCGGGCGATGTTGTTATGGCGGCTTGCGAGAGGACGTTATTCGGCTCGCCCGAGAATACGGCGGCGGCGCTGTCCTATGCGGCATCACAGATCACGACACTGACTGCGTTCGGCGATGTCGCAGCGGCAAATCTAAGCATGACGCCGGAACTGGAAATGCTCAGGCGCTCGGTGGAGCGCGACCGCTACGGCCTGATGGCGCAGGTGCTGGTCACGCGCGAGCACTGTTCACCGTCCGACTGTGCAGTTTTCCGAGCGCTGACGGATCATCAGCAGATCTCCTCGAACATGGCGGATGGGGTCTATGACAGCTTGATTGCGCGTTATGCGCCGTCATGGAACTCAGCGCCGCCGGGGGCCACGGCGTCGGTCGGCGTGCTTTCATCGTCGATGCCAACCGGCAAACCCACCAATGCCGAATTTCCCTCTGCAGCGTCGACCCCGCCGGTCAGCATCATGACACCGGAGCCGAGCCCATCAACGTCTGCGGCCCCGGGGCGCGCGGCTACATCATCAACTCCGCCGCCGAGCGCGCCGGCTCCGGCACCGCGCCCCGCTGCATCGATTGCTCCGGCTGTCGCGACCGCCAAGAAGCCGGCCGCGCCGAAGCATGCGGCATCCCCGCCACAGCATACGCCGGCGCCGGTTCAGCTAACGCCCCCGCCCGCAGCGCCGGCGCCCGAAGCTTCGAATGATCAATGATTTTTGACGGGCTGTTGAAGCCGTTCTTGCTTGAGCACCGGTTGCATAGAATCAAAGCAAAGCCGGTTTCCAGTTTCCGGATCATGCTCTAACGTCGGACCATGCCAGTTCATCTCGTCAAGCTCGCCGTCGGCTGCGAGTCGGTGAAGCAGCTCAAGCTCTGGGTGGCGGAGCGCATGCAAACGGCGAAAAAAAGAGGGCTGCCGCTCCACCACATTCACATCACCCGGATGACTCCGAAACGTACCGATGAACTGCTTGCCGGCGGTTCCCTGTATTGGGTCATCCGCGGGGAAATCGCCGCCCGCGAAAAAATCATCGCGATCGAACCGTTCCGGGACCGCGACGGTATCGGACGGTGCCGCGTGGTGATGAAGCCGAAAGTGATTGCAGTGGCGCCCCGACCGATGCGGCCGTTCCAGGGCTGGCGCTATTTCACCGAAGATGCCGCCCCGCCGGATCTTGGAAAAGCAACCGCCGCAAGCGTCGCGGCGATGCCCGAGCCGATGCGGCGCGAACTGCGCGATCTGGGGCTGCTTTGACGGCGCTACTCAGCTCGCAGCTACGCCTGGTCGGCTGGGTTCGATTGCGGCTAAACTGCTAAATTATCAATCAGCCGTGTTTCTCCGATGTTGGCCGCGACCAGGATTCTCATTGGGCCATCCTTCAGCGAAGCTATCGGCGCGAGCGTTTCGCCGTGGCGGACCTCGAAGTAGTCCAGGGTGAAACCGGCCATCTTGAGAATTTCGGCGCCGCCGGCCACCGCGGCTTCAATCGGGTCTCCGTCGCGTAAGCGCCGGACGGTTTCCTTCATTGCCCGATACAGTTCGGGCGCGGCGCTGCGTTCCACCGGTGAGAGATAGACGTTTCGCGAAGACATCGCGAGACCGTCGCGGTCGCGCACGGTGCGCGAGCCGACGACCTTGACCCCCAGGTCGAGATCGCGGGCCATCTGGGTGATCACCCGCAATTGCTGGAAGTCCTTTTCACCGAAGATGGCAAAATCCGGCCGGCACTGAGTGAACAATTTGCCGACCACGGTGGTCACGCCGCGAAAAAAGTGCGGCCGAAAGCGGTCCTCAAGCCCCACGGTGGCCGGACCCTCGGTCAAAATCGTGGTCGCAAACCCATCCGGATACATCGTTTTGACGTCCGGGTGCCAGACCAGGTCGACATCTTCGGCGGTCAGCCGGGCGATATCGGCTTTCCAGGTGCGCGGATAGGAATTGAAATCCTCCGAGGGTGCGAATTGGGTTGGATTTACAAAGATCGAGACGATCACCTTTCGCGCGCGGCGTTTCGCGAGCCGGACCAGCGACACATGGCCATCGTGGAGTGCTCCCATGGTCGGCACCAGGGCCGTCGTCGCATTTTTTTTGGTGATGCGGTCGAGGGCGCGACGCAACGCAGGGATCGTGTGGACGATCAGGGGAGTTCGCGACATGCTGATTTCGATCTCTCGGCGGGGCGGGGAGCCGTTGCCCTAAACTGATGGCGGGGGAAGACACCTTACCAATCCTGATGCGCGCCCGCCAATCCAACAGCAGGCGTCGTCGTGCGGCCGACGTGAGTGACGACACTTGTCGAGAGCGTTGAGACGCAAACGCCGCGGAGGTGCGCACACGATTCACGATTAGGACAGATCA